>DAOWIC010000161.1 GCA_030641085.1 Calditrichota bacterium | reverse complement strand
ACGCTATATCGATAATGTAGTCACTTCTACCTCCTTCTCAGTCAGGCATTTTCAAAGGGATTTGTTCTTACATTATGTTATATGAGACGAGAAGCTTAGTCAATTTCAAAAACTGCTCGGTCGACACTTGTTCGGCGCGGCAGTTGGTTGCCAACCCGGCCTCCTCCAGGATGACCTTGGCTGCGGACATTTCGCCGATCAGGTCCGGCACCAGGTTGTTGGACAGGACTTTGCGGCGGGACTTAAACGACTGCCGCACCAACCGCTCAAACTGTTGGGGATACTCCGGCGGGGCAGTCTCGCGGGGAGTCAATTCAACGACGCTGGAAATGACCTTCGGCGGAGGCTCGAAATGTTTGGGCGCGACATCAAAACAGATTCGAACATCAAAATGAAGCTGGGTGAAAATCGCGAGCGGCGACCAGTCTTTGCCGCCCGGTGACGATGACAGGCGTCGGGCGACCTCTTTCTGGATCATAAAGCAGGCGCAATCGACCGCCTCTCTATGCCGCACGCACCAGTCTACTACCGGCGAGGTGATATTGTACGGCAGGTTCCCGACCAGCTTGAAGCGTTCATACGGCGGTTCGTACAGGAGGAAATCCTGATTGAGGACTTCTACCTTTTCGTTTGTGCCAAATAGCCTGCTCAGGTGAGCGATCAGGTCGCGGTCGAACTCGACCGCCGTAATAGAAGCGCTCGATTCGGCCAGCCTGACAGTCAGCGCGCCCCGACCCGGACCGATTTCGATTATCCGCTCCCCCGGATGCGGATCTATGACCTCGGCGATTTTGGATATGATCTTGTCCGAGGTGAGAAAATTCTGACCGAGGCGTTTTTTGGGATGATATGCCTGCATCTTCATTCCCCAAACATGTCTACCAGCCCAAACAGCTTCTGGCAGTTGCGATCGGTGATTTTCTCCACCTCGGCCGGTGTGATGCCTTTGAGCTGAGCGAGATGGGAGCAAACATGGGTCACATAGGCCGGGCGGTTGGTCTTGCCCCGATGCGGTACCGGTGCCAGATAGGGGGCGTCCGTCTCGAGAAACATTTTATCCAGCGGGGCCTCACGGGCCAGATCGGCCATCTTCGATTTGTTAAACGTGATCATGCCCCCGACTGAGATTGAAAAGCCGAGGTCGAAAACAGTCCAGGCCTGGTCTATATCGCCGGGGAAGCAGTGAAAGACGCCGCCCCTGAGATCTCCGGCAAAGTCTTGGACAATCTCGAGCGTATCCTCAAACGCCTCCCGGGTATGAATCACGACCGGCATTTTCAATTCGACCGCCAGCCCCATCAGCCTCTCGAAAACGCGGCGCTGGACCGGACGCGGCGACAGGTCGCGGTAGAAATCGAGGCCGATCTCACCAATCCCGACCACTTTTTTCTCGGACGCCAGTTCTTTCAACCGGGCAACGACAGCATCATCGACCTCGCTCGCATCATGGGGGTGCACTCCCACCAACGCGTAAACCGACTCAAATCGTCGCGCCAGTTCCAGTGATTCGATTGAGGTCGCCAGGCTGGTGCCGGGATTGATAATAGTATGCACCCCGGCCGCCGTGGCTTCTTCAACCAGTTCCGCGACCGTGAGCTTATCCTTGATGAAGTTCAGATGACAGTGAGAGTCAATCATCAGCTTATTTTTGCGCCGGGCGGCAGATCATCGTCGGGCGTAAGCAGCGTCAGCTTTTTGCCCGCCTTGGCCGCCAGTAGCATTCCGCGCGATTCAACCCCACGGATAGTGGCCGGCTTCAAATTGGTGACGACCACAATCTTCATCCCCTTGATTCGATCCGGCGGGTAATGCTGGGCGACTCCGGCTACAATCTGTCGTTTCTCAGAACCGATATTTATCTGCAGCCTGAGCAGTTTGTCGGCACCTTCCACGCGTTCGGCTTCGATAACCTCGGCCACACGCAGTTCGGCTCGGGCAAACTCGGAAATATCGAGCAGATTCGCCTCGTCAACCGCGGCCGCTTCCGCTATGGTCTCCGTCTTCTTATCTGATTTCGGCTTGAGTCGCGGGAAGACCGCCTCGTCGATCGTAACCGACGTGCCGGGAGTGAGCACGAAGAATTCGCGGGCGCTGTCGAGCGTAAGGGTGCTGTCATCGAGACCGAAAACCGCCCTGACCTGACGCATCTTGTTCGGCATCAGCGGGAAGAGCAGGATGGATACAATCCGGATCACCTCGGCGGAAGCATACAGGATCCCACCCATCTCGTCCGCCTTGCCCTCCTTGACCAGTTTCCACGGAGCGCAGTCATTGAAGAATTTGTTGGTGGCGCGCACCACTGTCATAACATCGGCGATCGCGTGACCGATGCGCAAGTGTTGAATATGGGCGTAGACCGTGTTCGGCAGTTCCTCCATCAGATCCATCAGCCTGTCGAGACCAACGATCTCCTTCACCGGCTGCGGAATCTTACCGTCGCAGTTGGCCACCATCATTTTGGCCACACGCGAGACCAGATTACCCAGATCATTGGCGAGATCGGAGTTGTATTGCGTGACAAAGCGTTTGGCCTGAATATCACCGTCGACACCGAACGGGTACTGCGTCAGGAGCAGGTAGCGCGTACCATCGGCGCCAAACTCGTCGACCATCTGATTCGGATCGATCTGGTTGCCCAGCGTCTTGGACATCTTGTCACCGTCGACCGTAAAGAAGCCATGCAGGAAAATCGTGTTCGGCAGCTTGATACCGGCCGCCATGAGCATCGCCGGCCAGTAGAGACAGTGGAACTTGAGAATATCTTTGGCCATCAAGTGAACTATTTCGGACCGGTTCCACCACTTTTCGAAGCTGTCCGGATCATCGCCATAACCGACTGCCGATATGTAGTTCGAAGGGGCGTCAACCCAGACATGCGCCCGCTGACTTTCGTCAAACGGCAGCGGGATACCCCACTTGACCCGTTCGCGCGAGAGCGAAAAGTCGGGCAAGTTCTGATTGATCAGGCCCAGCACCTCGCGGCGCCGCTCTTCGGGAAGTATCAGCAGTTCGCCCGACTCGATCTTCTCTTTGATCTT
>DAOWIC010000189.1 GCA_030641085.1 Calditrichota bacterium | reverse complement strand
GAACTCACTACCGGAGAAGGATAGTTGCTTCCTAAAACGGGCGTCTTCAAATGTGGCACAACTGGTAAAGGTCACTTCTTCAAAGTGCGCATCGCCGAGGCATTCTATAGATTTGAAATCGACATCGTGGTAGAACGTTGCATTATTGAAATTGGCATGGACGAACTCGGTTTTCCGGAAATTGGCATACTCGTGAAATTCCGCGCGTTGGAAGGACGCTCCACCCGCAAACGCAGCGGATATAAGTTCTACCTTCCCTCTGAATATTGCCCCGTCGAAGAACGCCTCCTTAGCAAACGTGTATCGCTTCAGATCCACGTCCGCATTGAACACAAAACGCGTGAAGTCATGGACATTGCCTTTCTGGCGGTTTTTTTCATTTCGGAAAACCTTAAGCATCTCCACTGAGTCCTTATTCGGGTCTTCGCTGTGGCAGATGCAATGCTCGTGGTCATATAGCGGCCGTCCGCACGGACTGCCGTCGTGCATCTTGACCTGGCACGTCTTAGTCTCGTTCGTGTCCATTGATATATCCCTCACCCTTCGGGTTTTGTCTGTCAGCCGATATCATCTGTCAGGACCACAAGGGTCACTGACCTACTCGCCATCCCTCGTTACGACTCTACCTGACCCGCTCCTCTACCGAATCAGCCCGCCGCCGAGGAGTACATCGTCGGCGTAGAAGGCGACCGATTGGCCGGGCGTGATCGCCCGCTGCTTTTCATCAAAGATAATATGGACTGAACCGTCGGTCAAGCACGTAACTTCCGCCGGGGCGGCGGCGTGCATGTACCGTATCTTGACCTGGGCCGTAAACGGCTCGGAGGGCGGGTCGATGGCGACCCAGTTGAGATGGTCGGCGTCAAGTTCGCGCTTGAACAGGGCGTCGTTGTCGCCGACAATTACGCGGTTGTTGGCCGTATCGATCCGCTGGACATAAAGCGGCGTCGGATAGGCGATCCCCATCCCCTTGCGCTGACCGATTGTGAAAAAAGCGGTGCCGTCGTGTTCGCCGAGAACCGTACCGTCCTCGTGGACAATCTCCCCCGGCTCGAACCGGCGGTCCTGTTTTTCTTCATGTTCGCGCAGGAACCGGCCATAGTTATCGTCGGGCACAAAACAGATTTCGCGCGATTCCTTTTTTTCGGCGGTGCGAAGGTTGTACTTGCGGGCGATCTCGCGCACCTCTTTTTTGAGCAGCCCCCCCAGCGGCATGAGCGTTTTGGACAGCGCGTCCTGGGTAACGCCCCAGAGGACATACGACTGGTCGCGCGTCGGATCGATCCCCTTGCGCAGCCGCCAGCGGCCGTTGTCGCCCTGTTCGACATAGGCGTAATGCCCGGTGGCAATGTAGTCACAGCCGATTGATTGCGCTTTGCGCAGGAATTCGGTCCATTTGATATCGGAGTTGCAGCGCACGCATGGATTGGGAGTCCGTCCGGCTTTGTACTCGGCGACGAAGTCGTCGATAACCGCCTCTTTGAAATGCCGCGACATGTTCAGCACGTAAAACGGCGCATCAATAGCATCGCAGACAAAACGGCAGTCGGTGATCGAATCGATAGTACAGCAGCGACCGTCTTTGTAGATATCGGCGCCGACATCGACATAATCCCACAGCTTCATGTGCGCGCCGATGATATCGTACCCCTGCTCTCTTAAAAGCAGAGCCGCTACCGATGAATCAACGCCGCCGGACATGGCGACCAGAACTTTTTCAGCCATTGTATTACTCAATAAAAAAGGCCGCGCAGCGACCTTTTTTGATATTCGCTCTCGACCGGTTCCTCGTTAAGGTTTCTGCTGTTGGTAGACCGGCGACATCTCGCGCAAACGCTCGATCGTTTCCGGCAACACTGACAGCACGTAATCAAGTTGCTCTTTGGTGGTCACCCGCCCCATGGAGAAACGGATCGCTCCCTGTGCGTCGATATTATCCACGCCCATCGCGGTCAGGACATGCGACGGCGCGGTGACACCGGAGGTGCAGGCCGATCCGGACGAGCAGGCGATATTTTTCAGGTCAAGCGCCAGCACCACCGACTCACCCTCGACACCGCGAAACGACATGTTAACCGTCTGCGGCACGCGCCGGGTTCGGCTGCCATTAAACGATGTATCCGGTATCAGCCCCAGCATTTTATCGATAAAATAGCCGGCCAGTTCGTTCAGTCTTTTGTAATCGGCCTCACGCTGCTGTCCGGCGATCTCGAGCGCTTTGGCCAGGCCGACCACGCCGGGGACATTCTCGGTGCCAGGGCGGCGCTTTTTCTCGTGCGACCCGCCGTAGAAGAGCGGCGACAGCTTGATTCCCTGGCGGATGAAAAGCGCGCCGGTCCCCTTGGGACCGTAAATCTTGTGGCCGGTCAGCGACAGCATGTCGACCTTCATCTCTTTAACGTCAACCTTGATCTTGCCAATCGACTGGACCGCGTCGGTATGAAAGAGACTGCCCTTCTCGTGCGCGGCCTCGGCCAACGGGGCAATCTCCTGGATCGATCCGGTCTCGTTGTTGGCGTGCATAATCGAAACCAGGGCGGTTTTGTCGGTGACAAGTTCGGCCAGTTTCGAGGCTGATGCCTGGCCCTCTTTATCAACCGGCAGGATATCGAGCTTGAAGCCCTCGCTGTGCGCCAGATGTTCGGCCGGTTCAAGCACGGCATGGTGCTCGGTCGCGCCGATTATCAGGTGGTTTTTCGTGCGGCGATACCTGTAGGCCGCGCCCAGTACCGCTATGTTGTCTGACTCCGTGCCGCCGGATGTGAAATAAAGCTCGGACGGATCGCAATTGATAAACTGCGCGATCTGTTCCCGAGCATTTTCGAGCGCTACCTTGGCGTCGCGTCCGATGGCGTGAACTGAACTGGCGTTGCCGAAGAGTTCGCCCAGATAGGGCACCATCGCCTCTATAACCTCCGGGGCAGCCGGTGTTGTCGCGTTGTGATCCAAATATACCGGTTCCATCAGGTCTAATTCCTCAACTTTGAGCTAATCCACACTTCATACGGGCCATATACTTAAAACAGGGGTAAATGGCTCTTAGAAAGCATATAAGATAGTGAAATGCCAGCGAGAATCAAAGTCAAATCTGTCGGTAGCGATCCGTCGAGCATAATCAATCCGGATCGGTCCGGCCGGAGATACGATCTGAAAGCCGGTACCGTAGCTGTAGGCGAAATTCGACAGTTTTATCTCAGAGCGAGTGCGGAAACCGTTGCCCATGTCAAAAAAGACCGACTGCCAAAGCGGCAGAGTCTCGAAGAAGTCTCCGAGTAATGGCAGGGGCCTGAATATCTGCAGCGTTTTCCATCGAAATTCCTGGTTGAAAACGACGGTCATTTTAGCGCCACTGGCTGAACCGTCGTCACGGAGCGGCCCCAGGCTGTTTTCGACAAACCCGCGGACGGTGTTGGCGCCACCGAGATACAGGCGCTCCTCCTCCGGTACCGCGTCCGAGTCTCCGAATGAATCCACCCAGCCGCCCTTGATGCGGGTGGCGGAAATCCATCCCGGCCAGAGGATCTGGTATCTCGACCAGCTTCCTTCAAGCTTGAAAAAGCTGTTGTCACCGCCAAGAAAACCGCCGTAATAATCGGCCGAGAGATCGGTCAGTGATCCGCGACGCGGGATGAAGATATTGTCGCGACTGTCGCGCCGGAAGGTTGAGTATAGCTTGCGCCTCACCGAGATACCTTCGCTCTGGCGCAGCGAGTCCGCGGCCTCGGCCGGGACTCCGGAGATTTCAACTTTGACATATTCCAGACCGGCGGTGCTTTTGATCTCTCTGCCGAACCGCTTGCTGGTTGAGGCCGATATCGACCAGCGGCTGATGTCAAACTCCTGTAGCACCGATCTTATCGGCGGCTCGAACTCGCCGGTTAGAGCAATCGGCATACGTATTCCCAGAAACCACGGCTCGGTGTATCGCAGGCGATAGAGGTGCGTGATGAGGCGGGAGTCCTGCCCGACACTGAACGAGTACCCGGCGGCCAGATCGACCCGGCGCGATCCGAACAGGTTGCGTTTGCCGAAACCGGTAGAGAAATCCCAGATCAGGTCGCGCACTTCCGACTGACCGGCACCGGTCTTGACATCGATATACATCGGCTTGCGCTCCCTGACTTTCAGTAGGAAATCCGGCCGCAGACGATCAGCCTGGTCCTCATTCTGAATCAACTGCGGGAAACTGAAATAGCCGGATTCAAACAGACGCTCCTGCGACTCCAGAATTGCCTCGCGGCTGTAAACCTCGCCGGTTATTATCTTCAGTTCACGCCGGGCGACATACTCCGGATAATACTCGGAGCCTTCCACCGTGATGTCACCGAAATAAACCAGCGAATCCGATTCAACCCGAAACTCGACCGGCGCCACCGGAGCGGAGGCGATAGTATCAATGGCGTACGCCACTCTGGCATACGGGTATCCTTTGTTGGCCAGAACCGTTTTGATATCGAAAACCGCCTGGCGCAGGGCGAACGGATTGACCGGTTTGCCCTCCTCGAGACGACGAATAATCTTGCCGAAATAGCCGCCGAGCCAGCCCTTATAGTTGCCGGTGATGGTCTTCTCGCCGAGCATGAACTGGTTGCCTTCGCTGATCGTAACCCTGATCAGGGCGGGAGGTACGAATTCGTCTTCTTCAACGTCCGTCGCTCGTCTTACTTCCGTAGAGTCACGCAAGAGCATCTCGAATTTCTCATCCACCCGCACACCGAGAAAGCCGTTGATAAAGTAGGCATACTTGATTTCGAGCGTGTCGCGCCCGTAGTTTTCGCGCTGAACTCTTGTGCGCCGATCACCCTTGAGCATGCGCAGCAATGTGCGCGGCCGTGAATACATCTTGCGGCGGATATCCGATTCGGAAAGGTAGGAGTTGCCCTTAATGACAATGGAGTCGATCACCGGCTTCTTGCGCATCCAGCGCAGCAGTGTGCGATCCATGCTGAGAGCGTCCGATGCAAAGATCGTTGCCAGTAGAAACAGCAGCGTTATTGTCCGTACCGCCGGTCGCACTTAAAACTCCCAGTGAAGGTTAAGGTTCAAGTGGTACAGCTCGTCCTCATCGCGCTCACCCTGGATCAGAAACGACTTACTCAAACGATATTCGAAACCATATTCCTGCGATCCCTGGCCGGAGATGGCTGACCGGCCATAGATATACAGGCCGGACGAGAAATACTTCCCTAGCGTCACGCGCGTATTGGCAGGATCCAGGGCGCTGCCGGAACCGGCATCAATTTCAAACGTCTCCACCCCCAGCTTTCCTAACTGGCGTGAACCGATCTGCGACACCTGCGAGGCCATCATGTTGGTCACTCTCCGGCCGAAGCCACTCTCGGCCTCGGCGCTCTCAGAACTGTAGTAATTGGCAAATAGAACCGGCAAAAGGTCTTCCTGTGAAGCGATATCGGATGATTCGGTCGGCAGAATCTTAGGTTCTTCCAGCGTGCCGCTGACGTGGACTTCCAGAAGCAACTGCTGCGAAGACTCGTCCTCGGCCGTCACCGCAGCGATGTTGGTGGAGCCGATTATGTCCAGGCGCGGATTGATAATCTCATTGCCTTCAAATGTGACCCGTCCCCCCGGTTCAAGCCGGAATGTCTTATCCAACAGAAAGCCGCGCCCACGCAGGATTTCCATCTCGCCGATAAAACGATAAACGCCCGCCTCACGCATCAGACTCAGCTCGCCGGCAAACTCAGCGTCGATGTCGGCGTTCTTGATCCAGTAGTTGGAGAGTATATCAATGTCGATAGCCAGATCCCAGGTATCTTCGCCCGTAAGCGCCGCCATCACTGGCGAACCCTCGGTTCCCTCGGCAAACTCCACCAGATATTCCATCTCGATTATTTCAAGATCACCGGTCACCAGCGGCGGGGTCTCGCCCTCTACATGAAGCTTGCCCTTTATCCGGCCCTTGATATCATCCAACTCATACTTGAATGGTGTTTCGTCAACGATACTGACATCCAGATTATAGTAGAAATTATCAAGCGTCTTTACCTTTATCTCGCCCTGAAGATAAGCCCAACGCGGTCTGGCGTTTCGCTTCCCCCGGTTTTCAATGATATACGTCGCAACGCTGTCGATGACAACCCGATTGTCGGTCATGGTTACGCCAACCGAATCGCTGTAGATAAACTCGGCCAGATCAAAATACTTCAGGCGGGCGCCCT
>DAOWIC010000132.1 GCA_030641085.1 Calditrichota bacterium | reverse complement strand
GGTCGGAACCAACAGGATACTGTATGGCAGATAGGCATTGCCACACCTGAAAATGAATCAGGTATTCAAATTGTGGTTCCTCTGGGAAACGCATCAATGGCAACATCCGGAGATTACCGTTTTTATTTTGAACGCGAAGGTGTCAGGTACTCACATATTATCAACCCAAGAACCGGGAAACCGATAACACACAAGCTGGTTTCTACCACTGTTATACATGCAAGCTGTGCCTATGCGGATGCTATGGCAACTGCAATCATCGTACTGGGCCCGGAGGATGGGTATGAACTTGCAGAAAGAGAAAATCTGCCGGCCTTTTTGATCATAAGAGAAAAGAACAGCTTTGTCGAAAAGATGACCCCTGCGTTCAAGAAATGTCTTGCGCCTGACGAACACCGCAATAACCACTGAGAGTACTCCGGCGATTTGAACTTGAGTCTGATTGAGACAGGTATACTGGCAAGAGTACAGACTCCTCCCTATAGTGACAAACCATGCTTTTTCCACAAAGTAGTTGACGGAAAATCTCGCCTCGGCGTATATTCTGAGTAATCTTTCGAGACGCGGCATCCAAGACTATATCAACAAATCGGAAAATCTAAATCGTGGAGAGGCTATGAGAGTTTCTGCATATTCTCACGGAGTTCTTCTCGCGGCGCTGGGCGTTTTCCTTCTGGGAAGTATGACCATGGCCGACGTAGAGGAAAAGCTGACCTATCAGGGCGACAAGGCCCGTATCGCGGTAGGTAAAATCAAGGACAAGGCCGATGACTGCACCTGGCAACTGGCCGAGGCGGTCGGCGAGATGCTTTCCACGGCGCTGGCTAACGACCCCAAGTTTATCGTACTCGCCAGTGGCGAGGAGACCGATGAACTGATCGACGAGATTGATTTCGGCCAGTCCGGCTATGTCGAGGAAGGCCGCGGGCCGGACTATGGTCTGATGGAGGGCGCCGACATTATCGTTACCGGTGCGGTGACCGGGTTTGAGCCGGATGCTGGCGGATCGGGAGGCGGTCTGGGTGGGCTGAAGAAGAAAGCGTTCGGTAAAATCGGGGTCGAAAGCAAAAAGGCCAAAATCCAGATGGATATTAAGCTGATCGATATCCGCACCCGACGCATCATCAAAGCCAAAACGATCAAGGCGGAATCCAAGAACTGGAAAATAGGTATGACCGGTGGTGGGCTGGTCAACGATGTTGCCCTGGTTGGCGGTCTGGGTGCATACGAAAACGAACCGATGGAGGAGGCGATTCGCGCCGCTCTGGCCAAGACGATGGAAATGATCTCCAAAGAAGTGCCCGACGATTACTACCGCTACAAGGGTGCTGGCGAATATACTCAGCAGTATGGCGAAGCGAAGAAAAAGGCGGAATCCGCCACTACCGGCGCAGCCTCCCAGACCGCAGCATCGCCGGCTCCGGTCGAATTGGCCGCAAAGGTCTCGGGGCCTGTCACCGAGGATATGAAACTGTACACCAAATATGACTTTATTCCGGGTGACCGGGTTATTTTCTATGACAACTTGTCCGACGAAGAGGAGGGCGAGTTTCCCTACCGCTGGAACCTTGAGAAGGGAGTCTTCGAGATCGCTCGCATGCGCGGTGAGTACTGGATTCTCTGCACCGATGATGGTTACATACTGCCAAAGACGCCGACCGGTCCTTTACCGGAGATGTATACGCTCGAAATGGAGTTTTACAGCGCCGGACCGAAATTCACAGTCCCGTATTACTATATACAATGGATCGATGCATCGGCTGACAAGATCGGCCAGTTTGAGTTTCATTCCGGCACCTCCACCAGTCTCCAGGTTCAGGGTAAGCATCTGGCCAATAAAGATTTGAATGAGCGACTATCCAAAGGGACCCATACGATGCGCATCATGGCCACCAGGCGCTCGGTCAAGTGCTATATCGATCAGATCAGGGTGGCCAACGTGCCGAAGGTCGATGGTTTCAGCCCGGTAGGATTCAAAATACGCATGTACCCTTACAAGGATGAAGGCAACTATTGCATGATTAAGAGCCTTCGGTTTGCCGAGGGAGGCAAAAGCATGCGAGATCAGCTTGAAGAGACCGGACGGGTCGTCACTCATGGTATTCTCTTTGACCCCGACTCTCATGTTATCAAGGGCGAGTCATTCAAGACGCTCAAAAATATTGGCCAGTTGCTCGAGGAAGACCCCACCCTGCGTTTGTCGATTGAAGGCCATACCGACAGCGATGGGTCCGAGGCACACAATTCCGAACTGTCCCACAATCGCTCCAAGGCGGTGGTTAACTACCTGGTCCAGAACAGAGGGATCGACGCCGGGCGTCTGGAGGCCAGAGGCTGGGGCGAGTCAAAGCCGATTGATACCAACGACACCGCCGAAGGCAAAGCCAACAATCGGAGAGTGGAACTGGTGAAGCTATAGGGATCAGGCACTATTCGATCCCCCGCACTACCTAAAGCAATACTTGCAAGTGGCTCGCTAATATGAATTATGACGGCCACATATGAACGCATCTAATGAGTCGCCGCGAGACCGTCCGGTAGGGGCTGTGCGTGTTGAGGAGGGTCTGTTCAAGTTTATGTTGACTCTTTTTGCGCCTCACCAGTATACTTAAGCTACTGAGATATAGAAGATTATCCAACCCGGAGGGGATATGGGAAAAGCTGCCGCCCGGGCAACAGACACGGCAATGACCTGCAATGATCCGGCCGATCTGCCGGTCGGGACGGTAATTGCAGTCGGTACGGTGATGATCAACAATCTGCCGGCCGCCAAACAGGGTGATCAGATTGTGGGGGTCGACACACATATCGTGATGATTCCCTCGCCGGGTGGGCCGGTGCCAACCCCTCTGCCCCATCCGTTCATGGGCATTATCGATAACGGTCTCAGTTCCTCGGTCAATATTATGGGCATGCCGGCCGCGACCGTTGACAGCGAAGCCTCTAACACGCCACCCCATATTCCCCAGGGCGGTCCGTTTCAAAAGCCCCCTACCGACAAGGCCAAGATCATGCTGGGCAGTCCGAATGTGTTTATCGGCAATGGTGGTGGTGGCAGCGGGTCCGGAAGCGGCGGCGGTGATAGTGCCTCCGGCACCGCAGAGGCCGCCCAAGTCGAGACAGGTCACACGCTTGACGTCAAGTTTGTCGACAAGGGGGGCAAACCGATCAGCGGCGCCTCCTATTCGGTAAAGACCCCCGATGGCCGGACGCTCGACGGTATCCTCGCCGCTCGGGTCAAGAGAAGCGGTCTTGACGAAGGCAACTATGAGATAGCGCTCTCTCGAATTACCAAAGCGGAGTGGTCGCCAAAAACGGCTCGCAACGGCGAGAAAGTGAAGCTGTTGATGGAGGGTGTCGGTTTTGAGAAGGGCGCCGAGGCCGCTTTTGAGATATGGGTCAAGGATATCGGCCGGCCTGACCGGAAGGCCAAGACATTTTCGGAAATTGCGATCAGCGGCGGCAAGGCAGAGGCGGAATGGACCTACTCTTTCGAGTCGATCGAAGAACCCACCCCCGATACTGCCGAAGAATCCGGTGAGCAGCGTCGCGGTTATTCCTCTCCCCGCTTCTATTTTATTGTCACCGCCGGTAGTCAACGCACGAAGTCGCAGGTTCTGGACTACAAGGATTATGTCGAGATCGAACTGGTGGATAAGGACGGCAACGCGATGGCCAACGAGGAGTATATCCTGCGTTTTTCCAACGGCGAGGTTCGACGCGGAACACTCGATGGGAGCGGCACGGCTCGCGAGGAGAAAGTCCCACCGTCTCGCCACACGGTGGAGTATCCCAACCAGCCGACAGTTACGAAAGTTGATTAATGATGAGACTGAACTTGCTGCCCGGCCTCATGACGAGATCTGTGGCGGGTCTTGTGAACCCAGTCCTGATTGTCTCCATAAAGGACAAGCTCTCGACCGAATATCACGCCGCCAAAACAGACGCCAATGTCAAAATGCTGGATTTCCTGAGTGACCAGCTTCGAATCGAGTACCGCGTCAACAGCGTTAAGCAAAAGGTAAACCTCTGGGTGGAGTATGAGTCATCCAAAATTCACGACGATTTTTACAAGCAGTATAAGTCAAAGACGTTTGTTCCGCCCCGGGTAGCTTGGCTGGTGAAGGATGCGGAGTTGGAGCCGGGCGACTATTATATCGACTGGGATGGGCGCGATCAGACCCGGGATCTGCGACTCGCACTGACCGGCAAGTATCTGGTTAAAATCGTGGGGGCGCGCGCCACTTGGAAAAGCAGCCATACCACCAAGCTGGTGGTCTCCAGACCGGAGGCCTGTGGCTACGGCATTCACTACAAGAAGGGCCGAAGCTGGGAGTCCAGCAAAGACGAACTGAAGCACTTGGAAAAATCCTTTGAAAAACTGAAAGACGGTACCGGTTTCGATGTGACCACTCAACTTGACCGACCGGCGGGGGGGGCAATGGAAGACATCCAGTCGGCCGCTGTCTTCTATTTTGGCGGCCATGCCAATCCGTTTGGCATCGTGTTTCACGGCCTGCAGGGAAAGCGATACTCCAAAAGAGACCGATCTCTCATGTATACGTTCGGTCGCGGCCAGACCCATCCCCATGCCTCGATCGCCGATGCCAAGGAAAGTGCCTTCAAGGACCTGTTCTTGATCATTCTCAACGGCTGTAAGACCGGCAATCAGGTGTCGGTGGCTCAAGTTGTTTTCCGTAAGTTTAACCCGGGACCAGTTGATGGCGATCATGGCAAGAAGACAATCGCGGCGCTGCAATGGTTTCAGAAGATTCATGCTCTGCCGCCCGCCGATGGCACCAAGAACACGTTTACGCTTCAGTGGTTCAATATATCCAGCGAAGGGAAATCCGAGAAGGCTCTGACACGCGAGGTTCAGGAAAAGCTCAGAAGCTACTATGCCGGCAAGACAACCGGCAAGATGAATTCGGCGACGAAAAAGGCGTTAAAGAATTATCAGACCGAGCACCCGGGTCTTAAGGTTACCGGCGAATTCGATGCCCCCACGCTCACGGCGCTTCAGATAGGCGACCGGCAGTCGAGTCTCTAGCCCCCTCTCAATACCGCCGACTCTATGGGCTACCGCGGCGCGGACATCGCTATTGGCTTCGAGCACTCGATTGACTTCAAAGAGGCCGAGACCTGGGCCAAGGCGTTCGTCGATAATCTGGTAGCTGGTGACGGCGTAAACAAGGCGGCCGAAAAGGCGGTCGCAAAAGTGGATCAGAAAAAACGTTCGCAGTTTCAATTCAATATATATGCGCAGGAGAAGGTGTCGAAGAATACGACCCTCCACCCTGCCCGTTTCGGAAGAACGACCGTAGTGGATATATAATATGCGTTGTTGGAAAGGTACTGACGGAGGTGCGAAATGCTGACAAATCGGTCATGGCGGTGGCTGCGTTCGGCGGTCGTGTTGACCTGTCTGCTGTCCACGGCGCAGGGAGGCAACAATATGAACGATAACAACACCATCGACTCATCGGGCTATGAATTTTCGGAGACCCAGGCCAGGGATCGCGTATGTGAATTCCTCGAGGCAGAGGGTGAGAGCCGGTCGCGCGATGAGATACGCACGATCCTCGGCGCGCCGTCAGTCGATAGTCATCCCATTCTGGGGCCGTACTATGTCTTTAATGGTGAATTGGGCGAATTCTGGGTAACCTGCAATCGTGGCAGTATGATCGCTTGGTTTGCGCCGGGGCGGTTGACTGTCAGCGAGGCGGAATTGTTGGTGCAGGATTTTTTCAAACGGCACATTCCGGATTTTGAAAACCGCAACTTCGAGCAGGTCTACTCGCAGATGGATGAACCGCACTGGAAGGAAGAATGGGCCGAAAAACCCCAACGGCCCCAGGAGCAGGCAATCTTTGAAAACTGGGCGACGGTGACGGTCGACATGGAGTCACGCCGGGTGACCAAATTCAGTTACTCGGACCTGCGCCACACCCGTACTTCGCCCCCGAAAATATCCGAGGCGGAGGCCAGGCAGATTATCCTGAAGCAATATCCGATGGCTCAGTTTGTCTCGTTGAACCTGATGGAAGACACCGTCGATGGGGGCGAGAACTGGAGAACCATCTGGTACGCTGTTTTTGTCCCGGAGCGGGATGAAGAAACGCCGCGCAAATTGATGTCGATTGACGCTGATACGGGCGAGATTGTGCCGTAACACCATCAGCAGGAAAGCAGGTAATAACAGATGGCTCGCAACGATAACGAAATGAGTTTTGATATCCATCTCCCCTCCGGCTGGGAGGATCAGACGGTTTACCATTTCAAGGGGCCGGAGATCGACGGCCGGGCGCACATGCTTCGGCTGGTCGTGGATCGCAACCTATGGCACGACAATATGGCCAGTTTCGTAAAAGACAAAAGAGAACTGCTTCTGGAAACACAGCAGGGAATCGAGGTCCTGAAGGATCAGGAAGTAACAATTCACAACGGCAACCCGGTACATGAGCTGGTCTATAAATGGATGATCGGCGAGGAGAAGACGGCATTTTGTAAGTATATCTTTGTGATGAAGGATGAAATGGGCTTTACCTTCTTTACCGAGTTCTCGAAAAAGTCTTACAAACTTCTCACGGGTCAGGTGCGCGAGATTGTCGAGAACCTGTTGCCGGGAACATATGAGACTCAAGAAGACTGATGTCGGAGCTTAAGTTTAACAAAGCAACCGACACCGAGCATGAAATCAAGCTCGACTCTACCCTGGTTTATGCCAACTGGCTCTCCGGAGCCGGTTACGGTGGGCAGGCGGCCGGGCTTGAAGTTGGCACGGTTTTCGTAGGCGACGGCGCCAAGATCGAAATCAAGGGCAAGAGCGCGAAGGGTAAATCGCTGGGCAAAATCAATGATACCATCCGCAATGACCGCTTTGTCGGCGAGCTGGAAATCCCTGAAGATATCGAGGCAGGCGACGAAATATACTTCGAGGTCAACCTGTCGAAAAACGGTCTTTCCGGCGAATCGAACCGCGTTCCCGCTTTCCCGGCGGTGCACGTCACAAATTGGAGCTGGGGTCAGGATGAAGCCCGTCGCGGGGATGTATTAACGCTGTCGGCCGATGTCGAGGGGTTACGCACCGGTACCGAGGTGATGCTGGCGATCTACGAGCATGATCAGGACGGCGCCCATGATTTCATCACCGAATTTCCGTCCGAAGTGTCCAACGGTCGCATCGAGGCTGAATGGGAATACGAATATCATGAGGATACCGATGAGATTCCGACCGAGTGGGAGATGGAACGATACGGCGGGACTTACAATCCACCGGAGTATTTCTTCACGATAAAAGTAGAGAACG
>DAOWIC010000206.1 GCA_030641085.1 Calditrichota bacterium | reverse complement strand
CGGCTGCCAAAACGAACCCCTCACCCGGGCTTCGCATGACAGGTATCCGGCCACATCGAGCGTGTCGACAAACAGATTTTTCCACGGTTCAATCGGGATTTTCTGCACCGCCAGCAGCAGATCCATCGTTTCGTCGTAATCCACCCGACCAAGCAAAGACAGCATCGCCCCGTTGTTGCCGATGGCGGCCTTCTGGAAATCGAAACCGAGGCTGTCGATGGCGACATCGATCCGCCCCAGGTTGTTGAACGGCTGGTCAAAAAGATCGAGCCAGATAGTGTCGATCGTCAGCATCATCGGTTCGACGCCGTAGTCAAACACGCCCCGCCCGCCCTCGAGCGTGTATTCGCTCCACATGACGGCAGTGTCGATATGGACCAAGTTGGAGTCGACCCGCACGAAGGAATAGCCGGTGTCGTAGGGCAAATCCCACGCGGCGCCACGGTAGAAATCGACCTCGACTGTCCCCTGCTTGCCGGTCAGGAAACGCTTGATGTCAACCGTGCTGTACAGGCTGTCGCAGTAGAGACCATAGAGCCAGACTGAATCGGAGACGAATATACCCGCCAGATCGGGGTCGTTGGTTTTTCCGCTGACCACCGCCTCGGCGTAGCCGCGACCACCCGGCTGCTCGATAAACAGCTTATCGCAGTATTGATAACGGTCAAGGTTTTTCAGGTCGGCGGTGACTTCGATATTCATGTCACCGGTATACTCGACCAGACCGTGAGCGTTAAACACGTTCTCGAAGTAGCTGACTTGAAACGGCTCCATAAATTCGATGGACTTAGTCGTGATGGCCATCCTGCCTTCTGCCTTCTGCAGCGGGTATTCATCAAAGATCGATTCAAACACCTCGACGTCGAAATTCAGCAGCATATCGTTTTTCCGAAACGACTCGCCCTGCAAAAAAAGATGGCCATTGAGGTTGGAATAAAAACTGTTTGTGATCAGCTTCTTGAGGTTAAACTGCCTGATATTGGCGGTCAGTTCGTATGTTTCCGTCGGCCCGGAGAAGTCAATCATGCCGTAACCGTCCACGGCGCAATTATCGAGGATAGTCCCTATCAGGGTGTCAAGGTACAGCGTTTTGTCGGCGAATCGGAAATCGACGAACAGATTCTCAAAGCTGGCTATCATGAAATCGCCGCCGATGTCTACCGAACCGTCGAGAACATCGTTCGCCAACTGCACCCTGCCGTTGAGATCGACCACGCCTTTCAGTTTCGGCCCGACCCAGGCGGCGACATCGGCCAGATCAAGATGATCCACCGCAAAATCAATATACCCCTCGACCGGTTTGTGGAGGTTTGCCATGCCGTCGACCTTGATTCGGGTCTCCTCCGAAACCAGCGCGATATCTTTCATCACCAACGATCCCTCGGAGTAAGTAACCTTGCCCCCGGCCGAACCGAGGACCAGCCGCTGCTGGTTGGATGAAAACTCGAACCGTTTGATGTGCGCCGAATAGGTTTTGTCCTCGCTCTGCACCGCCAGCGTCAGGACCAGGTCATCGACACTGATCGTATCCTCGGGGCGGATGATAGTAACATCGAGGTTGTTGATGACCAGTTCGTTCACCTCGAACCCGGGGAACGAGACTGACTGAGTAGGTTGATCTTTCTTTTCGCCCTTGAAGTTCGGCAACTGCCACTGGCCGGCGCTGTCACTTTGCAGAGTGAGGATGGCAGAGTCGATATGGATATAGTCGAAGAGGTAGCGCTTGTTCCAGATATTCGAAAGTGAATAGGCGGTCGACAGGCGAGGAAGCTGGAGCATGCGGTAGCCGGTGAGTGAGTCGCCGTAATAGACGGTGACATCCTCGAGCATAAGGTTGTTAAGGATATCGCCTTTTATCTCGCCGACCGTAATGTCGAGTTGGTATTTCCCCTGCAGCAGGCTATCCAGTTTGCGATTGAGGATTGATTCCATGCCGCCGAAAGGCACCAGATACAGGTAGAATCCGACCGCTATCAACAGCAGTACTGTAAAAATCGCGAATAAGATTTTTGCCAGTCGGCGCATGGATATTATCCCGCCTGGTTAATTACCGCGAGAGCGGTTTTCATACCGTCACCGGCCGCGGGACCGATGTCGCTGACAGTCTGTTCGATTAATTGACGCGGCGTACCCACGTTGAGCGCGCCTTTAATATGTGCCCGCAGTTGTTTCTGGCGGTTTTCCATCATCAGAAAGGCGATGATTGACAACTCGCGCGTGCTGATATCGACTTGTGGCCGCGACAGCACTTTGCCGTACCCTTCAATAATCATCCACCGAAAGACCTCGGGCGCCATTCCCTCGACCTTTTTCTTCAAAGGTTCATACTTCCCGGCGTACACTTCGCGACACAGCTTCAGACCGTCGCTGTACCATTCATCTGATTCATCGGGGCTGATCGGCCCCAGTCGGCTGCCGTTGGTTGTGTCATGAAAGAAGCGGTGGAGGCATTCGGCGGCGCCCAGCATGCGCGGAAAACCAAGGAAAAGATACGATTGCAGGACAATTTCGTAAAACGTATCGCGCGTCACGCTGTATCGATCGCCCATCCCGAGCACGCGTTCCATGGCCGTGTCGTCAGCCAGGGCAACCGCGGCGGAGTAGAGCGCCAGCGTCCTCTGGGAGGCATTCTCTACCGGTTTAAAGCGGAGCAGTTGGCCCAGGAATACGTTCTTGTCGGCGGTGAAATTCATAACCACGAATTAACGGAAAGATAGTCTGTTTTGCAAAGCAAAATTTCTTAGCGCAACTGTTTGAGGCGGCCTTCGAGATGGCGAATAGTCTGTTTGAGAGTGTTGATCTCGAGCATGAGGGAGTCTCTGAACGTGCGGTTCTCCGGAAAGCCAATATCATCGAGGGTTGTCGGCTGGTATGGCAGCAGTTTTTTCTGACCGACTTTGAGCGGCAGGTGCAGCGCGCTGTTTCGCCGAATCAATCCGATCTCCACGATTATCCCCGGGGCGGAACGACGGACTATCGCGGCCAGGTCCAGCGCCGAGGCAATTCGCCGACCGTTGATACTGAAGATAAGATCGCCGTTGCGCAAACCGGCTCGTCCGGCGGGCGACGACGGCAGGACATTGGTGATCACGACGCCGCGCTCTATTATCTCTCGTCTTTGAATGCCGCCCGCAAGCTGGTTGGGGGGGATTATCTCGATCCCGGGAGTTATTTCAATATCGGCCGAACTGACACCGACAAAGCCGGCCGTGCGGTCACCGTGGGCCAGAAGGTACTGAGCTATCGCGCTCACCTCCTGTGCCGGGACCGCCAGGCCCATATCGGACAGGTTGCCCTGACCCATACTGCCGGTGATAAGCCCGATCAACTGACCGCTCAAGCTGAACAGGCCGCCGCCAACGGTGCCGGAGGTTATCGGAGCGGTAAACTGGATAAGACCATCCGGCCTGACGCCGGCGCAAAAGCCGAGCGAGGGTGACGCGCGCAAACCATAGGCGCCGCCCATAGCGATCAGCATTTGTCCGGCGCAACCGTACTGCTGGCTCAATGTCACCGGGTGGCCGAGGGGGTTGACCACTTTGAGCAGGGCCAAATCGCGCTGGTAGTCGATGGCCGCCACAATTGCGGTGGCGACTCGATCCTCGTATCGAACGATTATCTGGGTGCGCCCGATCACGGTGGAAGCGGCCGCCAGGATATGACCGAGCGAATCATACACAAGCCCGGTCGACACCAGGTCGAATATGGCCGTCTCACCGGTGCCGGAGACAACCTCCCACGGCAGCGGACTGGACGCCTCAACCGTCACGACCGAACGCGAGAGGTCGTAGATCAGGTCGTTGAGACCGTCTTCAAACTTGTATAGCGAACTGTCGGCGGAATGTGAGGGTGTCGAAAAAAAGACCGCGCATAAGGATATCGTAAGATACCTCGTCGCGGTCCTGTACCAGCGCGTTAGCATTTTAGTATACCTTTACTTCCTCCTTGCCCGATGAGGTTCCCGGAACAACATAGACTTTGATCACCGGTCGCACCTTGTAGTATGAGCCGGCATACGGGATCTGCCCGCGTCTGCTGCTGACCAGGCTGCTCGATATCGTGGCCCGATTGTAACCCCCAAAGCTGCCGACCTGGGTCAATCCGTTCGAGATCCGGTTTACCCGTTCGGCCAGGGCAAGTTGTGTCGGAAGTGACCAGTTGTCATGAATGCGGTCGGTCATGTTAGGATTGCCGTCGGGCTGAACCGTGAGGTAAGAATCATCGAGATTCCCACCGGCCATGTGGTCGAGTTGCCCCTGATCGTCCCATCCGGGGACCATAATCGTCACCAGCGCCAACAGACAGGCGGTTACCAGCACGGGCACGGCACGACCCCATCTAAACGCCGGTGCCGGTTTCGGCAACCAGGCCTTGGTTCGCGTTTCGGCAAAACGTTCCTGCGCTATCCGGTTAAGAAGCCTGGCGTTGAAATCATCGGAGACTTTCGACTCGGGAATCTTCGGATAGCTCTCGTTCATCGAACGATAAATCGCTTCCTGCTGGCGGCAGGAGGAGCAGGTCGAAAGATGCTCGCTCACCACCAGCTTGCGACGAACATTCAGCTCGTCACTACAGTATGCTGACAGGAAGGAACGCACTTTTCGACAGCGCATTGTATTCCTCCATTCTTGGTTGCAGTTTATCTCGCAGCATCATACGAGCCCGATTCACCCGGGACTTAACCGTCCCCAGCGGCACCGACAGGATATTGGCTACCTCTTCGTAAGGCAGCTCCTGGATGTCGCGCAACATGAAGGCGGTGCGATACTTCTCCGGCAAACCCTTGATAGCGGCGCTCAGCACCTGGGGCAAACGGCTGGGAAGTTTCATCTCGACCGCAAATTCGGTCTCGTTACCTTGCATTTCAGATATCTCGTAAAATTTGAACTTCTTTCTCTTGCGCAGCTCATTACGGGCGAGGTTCAGGGCGATAGTGTAAATCCAGGTCGAAAAACAATGCTTAAAATTGAACGACTGACGATGCTGGTAGACGCGGACAAAAGTCTCCTGAACTACATCCTCCGCCTCTTCGGTCGAGGAGAGCATCCGGCCGATGACGTTCATCAGCCTGTTTTTGTAGCGGTCAACCATATCGTTGAAAGCCACCATATCGCCGTTCTGAATCGCCCTCATCAACGTATAGTCTTTTTCTTTTTCCGTCATACCACCCATATGATCAGACCCTATTTTCAGGTTCAATAGTAATACTCTCCACCCGGGCTAAAGTTCCAGCATTTCCAATCCGGCGGGCGGATTTATTCCATTGCTGTATAATAATTTAACATATATTTCAAAAGGGACAAGCAATAATTGAGGGCGATTTGCCCCGACCCGCCTATCGGCCTGTATACGTAAAAAGCTGGCCCCAGGGGCTCAAGTAGATCAGATAGGCGAATCCGACCAACAGCAGCATCGGCACCGCCAGTCGCCGGTAGACCATCATCAGATCGGTTTTGAAGTAGTCAATGGTCAGGATCAGGCAGACATGGGAGGGCGAAAGCATAATGCCCACAAATCCGGACAAGTAAGCAAAAAAAATGTTCGAGGGGACAATCTCCGGCTGATAAAGAAATCCGGCCAGCAATGTGTAGCCCAGCCCGACATACGCCGAAACCATGCCGGTCAGTATGCCGATTGTAAAGCAGACAATAAAGATGATCAGTTCTTCCGGAAGGTGATAGGATGTCGCAAGTTTGGTGATCGACTCCACCGCTCCAACCAGCTCAACTACCATCTGGAAAGACAGTATCCCGAAAACCAGAAGGATCAGGTTGGGCGAAAAGCCCTTTTTGAGCGACAGGGTTATCGCCTGCACGGATGGCCGGGCGACAACAATCAGCGCTACGAGTGAGATCAGCACCGCCCAGGTCAGATCGATTTTGGTCAGGCCGTAAATAGTAATAGCCAGGACAATCGGCCAGATACTCCTGACAATTCCCAGAAGTGCCTTGCCTGTGCTCTCCCCCCCACGGCCACCGCGCGAGATTCTGCGGACAAAGAAAAAGAGCCCGATGGTGGCCATCAGGATCGTTAGCGGGAATTGCAGGAGGCTGACTTTGTATATCGGCAGGCCGGTAATCGCCTCGGTCAGAATAATCCCTGCATATACCGGCCAGAAAAACTCGAAAATGTGGCGAAACCAGTAGTTGGTGACCAGCTTCAGATCAGCCGGATAGTCGCCATCCTGCAGCACGTTGTCGACCAGCGGTGCCGACAACAACGCCCCACCCGGCATCGGCATCAGGCCGATCATACCGGGTAATATCGAGACCGCGGTGCGATTGCCGCCTTTGAGACTGCGGCAGGAGGCGGCCAGCTTCTCGAGAAATGTCAGCTCCTTCAGAAGCGATCCGAGAATTGTAATGAGAATAACGACCGTGGTCAGAAAAATGAACGGCCTTGATTGGACCAGTTCCCAGTAGCCGTTCAACAGCACCGATATCGGAAGCTGGTACAGCAGAGCCGTAATGATACCCGCGCCGAGCAGAGTCAGCCCGACCGATAACTTGCGGCGCAGCGCAATGACAATCAGCAGGAAGACAACAATTAGCTTAACCGCATCCATGCCCCTAAGAAACCGTCCGGCGAGGAAAAGTCAATCGATTCGGTGATTTCACCGCTTGACTTTCCGGTGGTTCATTTTAGTTTGCTGAGTCGTCCATGAAACTAACAAAAGCAACAAAACCAACCTCGGCTGTGCAGCCGGAGGAAATATCCGCCCGTATGGGCGAGGGCTACGGCCACTGCTGGCTCGATTCATCGCTGCGCTTCGGCGACCGAGGGCGGTATTCTTTGCTTGCCCGAAACCCGGTGGCGGAGATATGTCTGGAACACGGATCGATCAGTCTCTCCAGAGATGGCCGAGCACTGACGGTAGCGCCGGGCGACAGTTTACCCGCTTTAGTGGAGCGGTTGGCGATTGAGGAGAATCTATTCGCCATCGGTTACATCG
>DAOWIC010000172.1 GCA_030641085.1 Calditrichota bacterium | reverse complement strand
ACATCCTCAACATTGATCAGCTCTCTCGGATTGTGCCACAGGAGCTTGCTCCGCTGGTACAGCTCAGAATTGAGCTGGAACGGCATGGAGGACCGCCGCCACGTGGTGCGGGAGGTGCCGAGCGATAATTGATCGAGGGCCGATTCAAAGTCATCGATATAGGCCGCACCCTCGACATTCGGGTTGGGATAGGAGCGGGCCACTTCGGCGGTCAGCGAAACATTGGAGGGCATCTCAGTTTCGATCAGCGGCAGAGCGTCGACCATGCTGGTCAAAAACATGGGCGTGAACTTGGCCGACATATCGGTATCGAAAACGACCGTCTTGGCCGTCTCCTGGCCTACTTTGGGCTTACGGTCCTGGGCCTTGTCGGACTTGTACAGGACAGTCGAACCGAATTTGAGGTCCTTGCTCCATTCGTATTCGGCCCTCATGCCGAAGAGACTTTTCTTATCCACCGCCAGGAAGGGCGCGTACTCGTAGTCTATCTTCAGATCGGCGTTTGGATCGGATGCCTCCGGGGTCAGCAGCGTGATCGATCCGAAATCATACTCGATATTGTAGTCGTTACCGCGCGTCAACAGTCGCCCATTGAGCGTGATCTTCTCCGAACCCTCGATGATATTAGCCCGATTCAGCTTTATAATCGAACTGCGCGTTCTGGTCGAAAGCTGCAGGTAGTACTTACTGTTGGAGGTTTGATCCGAATAAGACCGATAGTCATATATCTTGTCGACCAGTTCCTTGAGCGGTTTGGTCTCACCGCCGTCGGCCAGCTCGAAGGTCTCGGTCGAATTGAACGGCTGGCGATTGGGCATAATAATCAGCCCCCAGTCGGGGCGGAAGATCTCCGGGCGATCATCCAGCAATCCGTCGGGAATCATCTGATCGGAGCTATTGAAGCGGTCCAGCCCGAGGATCTCCAGATAGGTACCGTCGGCATCCTGGTGATCCAGATTCGAACTGTTTCCCTGCGTTCCGGACAGACCCTTGAAGATTTTGAGATCAATGTCCTCGACTGTCACCGAGCGCGCGATCTGATAGCAGTTGCGCCACATCAGGTCCCAGGTAACCATATCCGGCGTCGCCTTGGCATTACTCAGCGACAGCAGCTTGAGGTCGAGGGTATCACCGGAAATATTGCCGATCGTATCCGGTACCGGATCGCCCTGGCGCTTGACCACCATCCAGCAACCCAGGTGGCGACTGGAACTGCCGGAAGAATTCAAGACGACATAGTGCAGGTTACGGACCGGGTCGTTGTAGAATGTATAAGAGCCGTCTGTCGGCATCTGGTTGACGCGAATCGATTTCACATTCTCGGCTGGGTAACAAGTGCTGTCCTGACAGTCCGGATCAACCCAGAGGTGACCGGGGGTCGCTTCCAGATCGTCATCATACGGCACCGTTTCATACATAAAAAGCGTCTTCACCGAGTCATACTGGCCGATCTCGCCCGGCAGGCCGAGATCAAAGATGCGCCGCTCGACATATTCGTAATCGCGATCATATACGGCGTTTTCTTCGCCGGTGGCCGTGAACGAGGCGCTCTCGGTCGAGCCTTTCTCCTGCGAAGCGATACCAATCACGCGCAGGTTGCCCACCTGGGCCTCGGCTTTCAGTCCGAACAGCCCGCGGATTTGCGATGAGTAGCCGACAAACTGGGTGTTGGGCAGGCTGAGCGTAGTGTTACCTGCCTCAACGGACTTGAGGATATCATCGTCGTCGCCCTTAAACCGAATCTGGATCCGGTTTTCCAGCGGCAGGTCGGACTGGCTGTCCTGGGAAACCTTGACCGAAATCTTGGTGCCGATGGTTCCGTTGATGTCGAAACGCGAGACCTGCTCCATATTCATCGACGGGAACTTGCTCTGACTATAGATCTCCGAGGAGGCGGCGTCGGTCCACTGTGACCGTCCTGAGAATGTAATACGCCTGAAACCGGACACTTTGAGGCCCGCCCCGCCCTCGCCGAATATCTTGTCCAGCCGCTTGGGAAGCGTCACCGAAAAACCGAGGCCGCGGCTACGGCCACGCCGGTCGGCCCGGTTCAGCGACTTGCGTGTCATGTCATTGAGTCCTTCGATGTAGGATTTTTCCAGACGGAAAGCGAGATACTCGTTGGCATCCACCGAAACCGGAACCATACTTTTCCGGTCACGCCCGCGACGGTAATATTCGGAATTGAACTGGAGGGAATTGTGTTCGAAACTGGAGCCGGTTACTTTCGGCGTGATCTTCCGACGCGATGATAAGACCGGCCACGTCTGCGGATAAAGAGCTACGGAAAAGTCATACGACGGCGCCTTATAGGGCGAGACAAATGATGGCGGCGCGGTCAACTCAGCCTGGAAGCCCACGCCCGCCGGCGCAGGCGGCGCCACCACCGATATCAGTGCGATCGCAACAATCGCTGGGTAAGTTATTTTCAAATACTTGAATCGCACAGTATTACTGTTTGCTTTTTCGTTTTACCTCTTGAACAATTACTCGATAACATGCTCCCATATTTAGAAATTTCCGATTTGAATAACCTCTTCTTCAAGGGTTATCCCGAATTTGTCATGGACTTTCTTGATTAATATATCGGCCAGTTGGCGGATATCCTTCGAGGTCGCCTTCCCAGTATTGATAATCATATTGGCGTGGTTGTCGTATACTCTCGCACCTCCCACCGACATTCCCTTTGCTCCGGCCTCTTCCAGCAGACGTCCGGCCGGCAGTTTTCCGTACTCTTCTTTGGGGTCTATCAGATTCTTGAAAAAGCAGCCGCATGTCTGACCCTCCTGCGGATGTTTGGCGGCCCGCGAGGACAGGATATCATCCACCCGGCCTTTTATGGCCACACCCTCACCCGGGGCGAGTCGGAACCGGGCATCGACGACAATCTCCTTTGTCGTTTTCAGATACGAGTCCCTATAACCGAAACGGCAGTAGTCCGGCTCAACCGTCTTCATCTCGCCTTCCTGATCGACCAGGGTCAGCCCGGTGAGAACATCCTTGATCTCCCCGCCGTAGGCACCGGCATTGCCGTAAATCGCCCCGCCCACTGTGCCGTAGATACCGGCGGCAAATTCCAGTCCGGTCAGCGAATTCTCTGTGGCGAAGTCAACCAGCGCCATCAAGTCCTCGCCTGCACCGCAGACAATTTCATTCTCGCCGGCGAGACTGAGGCCACCGATGGCAACCCGGATAATCAGACCATCGAAACCGTCGTCTGAAACCAGCAGGTTGGAGCCACCGCCGATCACGAAATATGGCAGTTTCAACCGCCGCGCAGCCTTTATGGCCCGGGCCAGCAGTTGCGCCGAATCCACCTCAAGAAAAAGCCCTGCCCTGCCACCGGTATTAAAGGTGGTCAACGGGGCCAGTTCCCGGTTAAACTCCAGCGTCGGTCCAAACTCGGCCACCAACTCGGACCTGTGATGATTTGATCTAACTGACAATTGTTCAACCATTTTCACCAATCAATATAATCTCGGAGGTCACCCGAATCAAGCAAAAACGGCCTCGGGCGCTTCCGGCAAGATATATTCGCCCATCAAATTATACAAAAAGACTAAGATAAAGTACCAATCGGATACAGGATTAATTGTCACCGTCAACTCAGGCTATTCGGCTTGCTTCTGGTCGGGTGGTTCGGTATCTCCGGGGGGCGCTTCGCCGGAGGGTGCCACCTCTGGTTCTTCGGCCTTTTCTTCGGCAGTGTCACCCTTGCCGGCCTCATCAGCATAGTTGAGGCGAAGCTCATACAAGACATGTCCGAGAATTTTTTCTTCTTCCTCGGAGAGGTTGCCTTTCGTTTTCTCTTCAAACATACCGAGCAGATCGATGGAATTGCGGGCCATGTTCAGATCCCGCTCCACCTTGCCGGTCAACGATGATACGACTTTGCCCATCTGCTGCATCGCCGAAGCTTGCAACGACAGGACCAGTTGCAGAAACATCGGATTCATTTTGTCGAAGGATTCCACCATCTTTTGTCCATCTCCCGTGACATGTTCGTAACCAATCGCACTAACTTACCCTCCCCCAAGTGTATGATCGATTTGTGCGGCTCGTTTGTTGAGATAGTCTAACAGCGAACGGTAGTCGGTGTCAAGGCTATTATATTCTTGAAACAATCTTCTCAACAGATCACGCGATGCCTCCAGCAGGTCGCGGTCCTGAGACAATCTGACACTATTGAATTCCAGCGGACCGGACTGCCGGACACCGAACACCTCGCCCGGTCCGCGCAATTCGAGATCAGCCTCGGCGATCCGGAAACCATCGGTACAACTGATGAAAAACTTCAGGCGTTGCGCGGCGATATCGGAGATCGGTTGATGAGCAATGGCGACCAGGGTCGCCTGTTTCTCGCCGCGACCGATACGCCCGCGAAGCTGGTGAAGCTGGGCCAAGCCGAAGCGTTCGGCATGCTCGATCACCATGATCGTGGCGTTCGGGTTATCAATGCCGACTTCGATAACGGTCGTGACCAGCAGGATATCTATCTCGCCGTCGCGAAACCGCCCCAGTATCTCGTCGCGCTCTTTCGGCTTTACCCGTCCGTGGACAATCGCTACGCGACAGTCTTTGAACACGCCTTCCGACAGATCACGGTAGGCGTCCTCGACATTTTCCAACTCGATCTGGTCCGATTTCTCGATCAACGGGTAGACGATATATGTCTGGCCGCCTTTGGCGATGTCATCTTTGATAAAGTCGTAGACCTTGTCGCGCACGTCAGTGGCGCGCCAGACGGTACGAATCGGCTGACGTCCGGCAGGGAGGTTGTCTATCGTCGAGATGTCCAGATCGCCGTACAGCGTCAGGGCCAGGGTGCGCGGGATCGGAGTGGCAGTCATCACCAGCAGGTCCGGGTTGTCGCCCTTGGCGTAGAGCTTGCCCCGCTGCTGGACCCCGAATCGGTGCTGCTCGTCGATGATAACCAGTCCCAGGTGGTTAAACGAAACGTAATCATATATCAGGGCGTGAGTGCCGAAAAGAATATCGATCTCGCCCTCGAGACATCGCCGGACGGTTTCTTTTTTTTCGGCCGCCTTCAGGCTGGCAGTGAGCAGTCCGGCGGTAACGCCTACTTTGGAGAGTGGCTCCTGCCAGTTACGGAAATGTTGTTCGGCAAGAATTTCAGTCGGCGCCATGAACGCCGTCTGCAGTTTGTTCTCGGCTATATAGAGCGCCGACAGAACGGCGACCACGGTCTTGCCGCAACCAACATCCCCCTGGAGCATGCGCGCCATCGGATGTTCTTTCTGCAGGTCGTCGAAAATCTCTTTGACCGCCTTCTTCTGACCGGAAGTCAGATCAAAGGGCAGGTTATTCTTGAAGCCGCCAAGCATCTCCCCCGGCGGTGCGTACGTACGGGTCTTGACCGTCTTTTCCTTGTGCTCCCGATTTCGAAAGACCAGATGCTGGAAACGGATCAGTTCGTCAAACGCCAGCCGCCGCCGACCATATTCGACCTGATCGCGGTTATCCGGATAATGGATCGTCCGAATCGCTTCATCGAGCACCGGCAGTTGCTGACGCCTGCATTCGGCGGGCGGAAGGTAGTCGGGGATGCGCTCGGTGAGGTTGTCAAAGATAAAGGTTGTCAGGCGGCGGATAGTTTTGCTGTTGAGGCCGGCTTTGCTGAGTTCGGCCCGCTGGGGATAAACCGGGATTATCCGCCCGGCGTGAATCATTCGGTCGCCTTCATCCTCGAGCCGCTCGAGGTCGGGGTGAACCATCTGCAGACCCATGAAATAACCGACCGTCCCGGTAGCGGCGAATATCTGCCCCTTCTTGAATGTCCGTTCCCAATACTTGACCCCCTGGAAAAAGAGCAGCGGGATACCGCCGGTATCGTCCTCGATGATGACCTCGTAACGCTTGCGCCGACCGTGCAGAATCCCGTGCGCCTTCACCACTCCGACAATCGTGGCCGGTTCATCTACCCTGAGTTTGGCGATAGGTGTGACACTGGTACGGTCGAGATAACGACGCGGCAGGTAAAAGAGCAGGTCGCGGACTTCGGTCATCCCAAGCCCGGCCATGATCGCCGCTTTTTTCGGCCCGACCCCTTTGACATACTGGAGGGGTGAATTTAATCTCAGTTCCGCCACAGACTAAGTCTGAATTATTCCGGGCGGGAAGTCAATTACAAATTGGGGGACATGGCCTGCTGCGCTATATCTCCGTACAAAAAAAGGGACGAGCCGAATGGCTCGCCCCTCTAAGATTTGAATGTGTTTCGCTATTTCAAAAGCAGCATTTTCCTTGTTTCGACCATATCGGCCGCGTTGAGGCGATAGAAATAAACGCCGGTCGCGACCCGATGGTTCGCGTCATCGGTGCCATCCCAGCGAACGATATGATCTCCGGCCGGGCGGATTTCGTTAAGCAACCGTGTTACTTTCTGTCCCATAATATTGTAAATGTCGATCGTCACATTTGAGCGAGTCGGCAGGGAGAACTCGATTGTCGTCGTCGGGTTGAATGGATTGGGGTAGTTTTGAGATATGGAAAAATCAACGGGGAGGACAGTGTTGGCCGCATCGTCGACGCCGGTTGATACCGCGGTATT
>DAOWIC010000223.1 GCA_030641085.1 Calditrichota bacterium | reverse complement strand
TAGATCCGCAGGGATAATAACCGCGGGAAAGGGATTTCCATGACGTTAAAGCAGATGCTGGTTGAGATGCTTAACCGCCGGTCGTCCGATCTACATATCCGGGTGGGCATTAGACCCCACCTGCGCGTTGATGGTAACCTCGAGAAAATCGCCACCGATCCGATCACCGTCGACGCGATGGATCAGATCGTATCGCAAATTCTGAATGAAAAACAGCGCGAGCGTTTCTTTCGCAAGAACGAGATGGACCTGGCGCTTTCTGTGGCCAAACTGGGTCGATTCCGCATCAACCTCTTTCGGCAACGCGGTACCACCGGTATCGCTGTCCGTGCCGTCAATACCGCGGTGCCTATGTTTGAAGAGCTGCACCTTCCCGAAAGCGTCAAAAACCTCGCCCAGGAGAGGCGTGGGCTGGTGGTTATCACCGGCACCACCGGTTCGGGCAAGTCGACCACATTGGCGGCCCTGATCGAAGAGATGAATGCCAATCGGACCGACAACATTCTGACGGTTGAGGATCCGATCGAGTATATCTATCGCGACAAGAAATCGATAATCTCCCAGCGCGAGGTAGGCGGCGACACCGAAACTTTCGCGTCGGCGCTGCGCCATGCATTCCGGCAGGACCCGGATGTTATCCTGATCGGTGAGGTGCGCGACTTGGAGACGATGTCGATCGCTCTTACCGCCGCCGATACCGGACACCTCGTGCTGACGACACTTCACACGCTGAACGTAGTCGAGACGATAACCCGTATTATCTCCTTCTTCCCGCCGCACCAGCACCAGCAAATCCGGCTGCTTCTGGCCGGGACGCTAAAGTCGATTGTTTGTCAACGCTTGCTGATCCGTGGCGACATGCCGGGCCGGGTGCCTGCTCTGGAAATCATGTTCAATTCAGGGGCCGTTAAAGAGTGCATCATCGACCCGGAGAAAACGCCCGAGATTCCGGAGTTCATGGAGAAGGGTGGTGTTCAGTACGGCATGCAAAGCTTCGATCAGTCGATCATGAAGCTGCATAAGCAGGGGTTGATATCGTTTGAGGAAGCGATGATCCACGCCACTAACAAGGATGATCTCGATCTTCGACTGCGCGGTATCACCGGCACTTCCGACACCTGGAAAGGTGAACAAGGTGAGGTCGGTTCCACTCACGACTCCGACGGTCCGAGCAGTTTCAACAAATTCTAAGCGGTTGTGGCCGGCCCCGGTGCCGGCCTTTTGCCGTTTCCCCGACATCAAATATACGACCACCGGTATGGTCGCCAAAACATCTTGGAATCCGTCCGGTAGTCTGATGTCCGGCAATAGCTTGGGCAACACGTAAAGTTTCCTCGCAGGCGCAGAATCTTGCCTTATTTATTGTCTTAAGTGGTTGTTTGCCTTATATTGCCACCTGTTCTGAAGCTGATGGAGAAGATAATTTTGGAAGATGCTGATAACTCCAATGAGGATATTCATTGTTTGACAAAGTCTTAATAGCCAACCGCGGCGAGATCGCGCTTCGCATTATCCGTGCCTGCAAAGAGCTTGGTCTGAAAACGGTTGCGGTCTATTCCGAGGCCGATCGGGACGCCCTGCATGTTCGTTTCGCTGATGAAGATGTCTGCATCGGTCCGCCCCAGCCCGGGCTGTCCTACCTGGATACCAAGCGCATTATTGCGGCCGCCGAGGTTACCAACGCATCGGCAATCCATCCCGGATACGGATTTCTGGCCGAAAACGCCGATTTCGCCGAAATCTGCGAATCCTGTGACCTGGTCTTTATCGGACCGACCCCGGACCAGATCCGCCAACTCGGTGACAAGGTCAAAGCGAAAGAGCTGATGAGAAAAGCGGGTGTGCCTGTCACGCCCGGATCGGACGGTATCGTTTCGATATTTGATGAGGCGGCCGAGATCGCCAAAGGCATTGGCTACCCGGTGATAGTGAAAGCCGTGGCCGGTGGTGGCGGCAAAGGAATGCGCGTCTGTCGTGACCTGGCCGAACTGGAGCGCGGGTTTCATCTGGCGTCGACCGAAGCCGGTAACGCTTTTGGCAACCCGGACCTGTATCTCGAAAAATTCATCATCGGCCCGCATCATGTCGAGTTTCAGATTATCGGCGATCAGCACGGCAATTTCTTTCACTTCGGCGAACGCGACTGCTCCATCCAGCGCCGGCACCAGAAGCTGATCGAAGAGACACCATCGCCCTTGATGACGCCCGATCTGCGTCGGAGGATGGGCGAGGCGGCCATCAACGGAGCGAAGATCGTTGGCTATCGCGGGGTGGGAACGGTTGAGTTCCTGGTTGATGCCGATCTCAATTTTTTCTTCATGGAGATGAACACCCGGATCCAGGTGGAGCACCCGGTAACCGAGGAGGCGTACGAGGTGGACCTGGTGAAAGATCAGATCCGGGTTGCCATGGGCGAGAACCTTTCTTATCGGCAGGAGGACCTGATTCCGAAGTGGGCAACGATAGAGTGTCGTATAAACGCTGAAGATGTCGAGAAAGATTTCCGCCCGACCCCGGGCCGGCTCGATGCGCTGCACGTGCCCGGCGGACCGGGAGTGAGGGTGGATCGGGCGGTATATACCGGCTACACGATCCCGCCGTACTACGATTCTATGATCGCCAAGTTGATTGTCAGGGCGCGCACGCGCGAACAGGCGCTGATCAAGACGCGTCACGCGCTGGAAGAGTTTATCGTGGAAGGAGTGCCGACAACGATTCCGTTCCACCGTGAGATTTTCCAGCACCCCGATTTCATCGCCGGCAATTATGATATCGCATTCCTCGAAACCAGATTCCGCAACAGCGAACCTGAGAAGCCGAAGACCGTGGACGAAGCGAAAACTTCAACCTGAGAATTGAGCATAATCACTAACGATAATCTTTTGTTTCATATGAGCCTGATGTAAGTAACAGCAATTGGAGGTAACGTGGATATACCTGCTGAACTGAAATATACTAAGGAACACGAATGGGTCCGAGTCGACGGCGCCACGGCGACGGTCGGCATTACCGATTATGCTCAGGGCGAACTGGGCGACATAGTCTTTGTAGAATTGCCCAACGTGGGCGATGCCATCGAGCAGGCGGGCACCTTCGGAACGATCGAGGCGGTCAAGGCCGTATCGGATATGTACTCGCCGGTGACCGGCAAGGTAATCGAGGTCAACACCGCGCTTGACGACGAGCCGATGATAATCAACCGCGACCCGTACGGCGACGGTTGGATTATGAAGATCGAGTTGTCCAATGAATCGGAACTGGGGCAGCTTCTGGATGTTGAGGGCTATAAGGAACTGGTGAGTCAGTTGTAGTCCGATGCTGACGGGATACTGTTTGAATTACTGGAAAGTCATAAAGTTAGATAGCAACTATGCCATATTTACCGAATACTGATGATGATCGCCGGAAGATGCTTGAAAAGATCGGCGTTGCGAAAATCGAAGATCTGTTCAAGACGATTCCGGATGATCTGCGCTTAAAACGACCTCTGGATATACCGTCGCTGTCCGAAATGGAACTGCTGCGGGAGATCGAGAAGCTCGCCAAAGATAACCGCGAGGGACTGACCTGCTTTGCCGGAGGCGGAGTTTATGATCATTTCATTCCGGCTGCGGTTGAGACAATAGTCAGCCGTCCCGAGTTTGCCACCGCTTACACGCCGTACCAGGCCGAGGTTTCACAGGGCACGCTTCAGGTGACCTATGAATTCCAGTCGCACATCTGCCGGTTGACCGGCATGGATGTGGCCAATGCCTCCATGTATGACGGCGCTTCGGCGGCCGGAGAGGCTACGGTGGTGGCTATGAGAGTCACCCGGCGCAAGAAGGTGGTCCTGTCGGAGACGGTCAACCCGCTCGTGCGCGAGACGATCGCCACTTTTCTGTCCGGTCGCGGTGTGGAACTGGTGACGGTCCCGATGAAAGACGGCCTGACCGATCTGAATCGAATGGCCGATACGCTCGATGAAAACACGGCCTGTGCTCTGGTCGCGCAGCCGAACTTTTTCGGCCTTCTGGAAGACGTGGACGCCGTCTCGGAGTTGATCCATAAAGTAGGCGGCAAACTGATTATGACGGTCGATCCGATCGCGCAGGCGCTGCTAAAGACGCCCGGAGAATACGGCGCCGACCTGGTGGTGGGCGAAGGCCAACCGCTGGGTATCTCGCTGTCGTTCGGCGGACCGCTTCTGGGCTTTTTTGCCGCCCGCAAGGAGTTGGTTCGATACGTGCCGGGAAGAATTGTCGGTCGCACAAAGGACTCCGACGGCAGAGAGGGGTTTGTCCTGACTCTGCAGACACGCGAACAGCATATCCGTCGTGAGAAGGCGACCTCTAATATCTGCACCAACCAGGCGTTGTGCGCCACCACGGCGGCTGTTTACATGACGCTGATGGGTAAAACCGGCCTCAAGCAGGTTGCCCTGTTGTCGGCCGAGAAGGCGCAGCAGGCGGCGCAGGAGATATTCAAGCTCGACGGTTTCGAGCCCTATTTCGAGGGCCCGTTTGTCCGCGAGTTTGCGGTCAAAGTACCGCGACCGGCCCAGGAGATGATTCTCGAGATGATCAAGCGGCGGGTGCTGCCCGGAATAGCCGCCGGACGGTGGTATCCCGAGTTGCCGGACTGCCTTATTGTGGCCCTGACGGAAAAACGCACCGAGGAAGACCTGACCCGATTTGTTGAGGGCCTCAGGGAGCTTTCAAAAAGTGACGTATTGTCCCGAATGTAAGACGGAGCTTGAGGATGATCAGTCATTCTGCCCGATCTGCGGGCATTTGCTGAGCGATCCGGATGGTTCCGAGTGGATAGTGTTAGGAGAAATTGAGGACGGCATATCCGCCGATTTTGCCCGCGAGACGCTGACCGCCTATGAAATACCGGCGGTGATATTCTCCAGATCAGGCTTTTTCGGCACCGCCGGTCTGCCGCTGAATCCGTTTTATAAACCGGGATCAGCGATGTTTGAGATTAGAGTGCCAAAGGAATGCCTCGAAGAGGCGACCGATATACTCACCATGACACTTGGTGACAAATGGCGAAGAAAGGATAAGTAATTGGGTTTTTGTCCCGTCTGTAAATATGAGTACCAGGTCGATTTGATGGTTTGCCCGGATTGTAACAAGGAACTTGTGGAGCAGCTTCCCGCCGGCAACGCCGCGGCGGTGAACCCGGACCATAGCTGGGTGATCGTAGGCGGCGTTATGAACCCGATGAATTTCGATATCGCCAAGGGTTCGCTTGATTCCAACAACATTCCGTCGATGATCCTGTCGTCGAGTTTCGATACCACTGGCCTGACTGCCATGCTGCGGTCCAAGAAGTCCGTGTCGGTCAAGGGAAGCAATGTCATAATGGTCCCGCGCGAATTCGAGGAGGAAGCCGCGCTGCTTCTGGAGATGATTCTGGGCGACGACCTGATCCAATCAAGTACACAGCAGGAGTAACCTGTATTTTTGTTGGATGGAGCTACTATGCGAACGGTTTATCTCACAATGGCAGTCCTGATGATCGGCCTGTTGGTTGCCTCGTGCGGCCAGGACGAGCAGCCTCAGACGCTTACATCGGCGCCGTTTTTTACGACGGTGGACGAGGCGATAGCGGCGGTAGGGTCGAGTGATAAGAATATTCTGGTCGATTTCTACACCGATTGGTGTCGATGGTGTGCTACATTCGACACGGTCGTGTTGATAGATTCGACAGCTATTGAGTATTTCAGCAATGAAATGGTCCTAGTTAAGATTAATGCCAAAGTGGATACTGCTACTACCAAGGCGATGTCTGTCAGTGGCTTCCCGACGATGGTCCTGATTGACAAAGATGGCATCGAGATAGATCGCATTGTCGGTTTCATGCCCACCGAGGAATTCTTGGGCACGCTTGACGATTATGAAAACGGCATCGGCACCCTTGACGACCTGTTACACCGGGCCGATACGACGGAGAATCGCGAATTATATTTCGAGATCGCCGACAAGTACAAATATCGCGGCAGACCAGAGGAAGCCATCGAATGGTTCACAAAGGTGATCGCGACCGGCAAGCCGTACGACTCGCTGGCTTGCGAGAGCATGCTGGCCCAGGCCAATATGTACCTGCGGGCCGAGAAGTATGAGGACGCGCTGAAGATGTATAAGGACATGTCCAAACAGAAAAAGACAGGTATGTTTGCCGAAGCGGCCGATGTCTGGGGCGCTATCGTTTATCGCGAGCAGGCCGATACGGTCAAGGCGCTGGCCGCCTTTGAGGATTTTCTCAAGAAATATCCCGACTCGGAAGATATCGAGTACGCCCAGCGGCAGATCGACAAACTAAATGGTATTACCGAAGAACAACCGCATTAACAGTTCCTGACGTTTAGTCAGGATGGATGATACACCAATGAACGAGCGAAACGTGATATATCAGAAGTCAGTGCCGGGTCGAACCGGATACACCCTACCCGACACGAAACAGCGCGAGGATGATATCCTGGCCGCGATTCCGCAGAAGTATCGCAGAGAATCGGATGCCGCCCTGCCGGAGGTAACCGAGGGCGAAGCGATGCGCCATTTTATCAGTCTCTCGGTGAAGAATCATCATATCGACAAAGGGTTCTATCCGCTTGGTTCGTGCACGATGAAATACAACCCGAAGCTCAATGACAAGGCGGCCTCATTTACCGACTTTAAGGAACACCATCCGATGGCTCCCTGTAGTTCGGCCCCCGGTGCTCTGCGGCTCATGTGGGACCTCGAGCGTTACCTGGGAGAGATATCGGGCTTTGCGGGCGTCACCCTGCAGCCGGTGGCGGGCGCTCACGGCGAGTTTGCCGGTCTGCTGATGATGCGCGCCTATCACGAGCACAAGGGTGAAAAACGGACCGAAATCATCATCCCTGACTCCGCCCACGGCACCAACCCGGCCTCGGTGACATCGGTCGGCTATACCACGATTCAGGTCAAGTCGAATGACAAGGGCGTCATTCCGCCCGAGGCCGTGGCCGAGGTGATGAGCGATGATGTCGCCGGGATGATGATGACCAATCCGAACACGCTGGGCATCTTTGAGACCCATATCAAGGAGATCGCCGCGATCGTTCACGAGGGCGGCGGCCTGATGTACATGGATGGCGCCAACCTGAACGCCAACATGGGCATCTTCCGGCCGGGCGATGTCGGCTTCGACATGATGCACTTCAACCTGCACAAGACGCTCTCCACGCCGCATGGCGGCGGCGGACCGGGTGGGGGTGCGGTCGGGGTGAAGGAGGAGTTGATCAAGTTTCTGCCGTTTCCGGTACTGGATAAAGATGATGACGGGAAGCTGTTTTTAAATTATGATCGGCCGCATTCGATTGGACGGCTGCACAGCTTCTACGGCCATTTCGCCAATATGGTCCGGGCCTACGCATACATTCGCAACCTGGGCGGCGCGGGACTGAAGCGGGCCAGTGAGGACGCGGTGTTAAACGCCAATTATCTCAAGGAACTGGTTCGCGAGGATTACGACCTGCCGTACGACATAACCTGCATGCACGAGTTCGTGGTTTCGGGTAATCGTCAGAAGGCGAACGGGGTCAAGACGCTTGACATCTCCAAGCGGCTGCTTGATTTTGGCGTGCACTCGCCGACCAACTACTTCCCTCTGATCGTGTCGGAGGCAATGATGATCGAGCCAACCGAAACCGAAAGCAGAGAGACGCTTGACTATTTCGCGTCGGTGATGAAACAGATCGCGCGCGAAGCAGCCGAGACGCCCGAGGTGGTGACCTCGGCGCCGGTCAATACGCCGGTGAAGCGTCTGGACGAAGTGGGCGCGGCGAGAAACCTCGACGTTCAGTATCAGGACTAACGAAATTTGCTTGCTATTGGAGGCCGATGCACTTTAATGGAGCATCGGCCCTTTTTTGGTTATGAAAATATGATTGCCCTGGAGAACATCACTTATCGTTATGCCGACGATATCGAGCCGGCGCTGAGAAATGTCAGCCTGCGCATACTGCCGGGCGAGTCGGTGTGCATGATGGGCGCCAACGGTTCCGGGAAATCGACCTTTGCCAAACTTACGGCCGGGTTGATCGCGCCCGCCCGGGGGAGACTCAGGGTTGAATCGGACGGAGCCGAACGCATGCCGGTCGGCATCATTTTCCAAAATCCCGACAACCAGATGGTAGCGGCGACTGTCGAGAAGGAGATAGCCTTCGCGCTCGAGAACCTGGGCTGCCGTCAGGACGAGATGGAACAACGAGTGGGTGAGACTCTGGAGAAGTTCGGTATTCCGCATCTGCGCAACCGGCTCACGTCGGAACTTTCCGGGGGAGAAAAACAACGGGTCGCCCTGGCCTCGGTGATGATCTTTCAGCCGAATATCCTCATCCTGGATGAGCCGGATTCGTTTTTGGACCAGGAAGGCAAGGCGGCCTTGCGACAGGAACTTCAGCGCATTCGCCAGTTCAAGCCGTCGATGGTGCAGATCCACATCACGCAATACCCACAGGCGGCGGCCGGGTATGATCGCCTGATCGTTTTCCATCGGGGCGAGGTGGCCGCTGATGACAACCCGGATCGAATATTCCGCGACCGGGCGTTCTGCCTCAAAACCGGCTTGGCCTTTGCCGACGATAATGCGCCCCAGGTGCGTCTTCCGGCCTCTCGCGCGGCCGGACAGGCGGTTGGCAAGCGCGTGAACCGGATCGAATTCAAGAGAGTGGATTTCGGTTATCCGGGATTTGGGAAAGTTATTGGCGGACTTAGCACTATTCTTGAGGCAGGGCGCATCACTGGCGTAGTGGGGCTGTCGGGAGCGGGCAAAAGCACGCTGGGAGCGCTCGTCTGCGGACTGCTGAAACCGACCGACGGCGAGATAAAGTATGTCGATGATAATGGTGGGCGGATCGACGCCGATGCCATCGCCGGTCACGTCTCGGGGATATTCCAGCAGCCGGAGCGGCAGTTTTTCCTGCCCTCCTGTCTGGAAGAAATCCAGTACGGCCCGAAAAACTTCGGGCGCAGCCTGCAGCGCGATGAACTGGTGGCACTGTTTGAGATGATTGGGCTGGATATCGATCAGTTTGTAGACCGCGACCCGTTCTCGCTCTCGGGCGGGGAGAAAAGGCGCATGGCTTTTGCTGCGGTCCTGTCGATTTCGCCCGATTTTATCGTCTTTGATGAACCGACCTGCGGCCTCGACGCCGAGGGTACGGGCCGCTTTTTGCATCTGGCACAGGCGCTCAAGGCCAGCGGTGTCGGGATGATTGTCATCAGTCATGACCCCGAAATCATTCGCAGTCTGGCCGACCGGGTGATTGTTTTGCGCAAAGGCGAGTCGTCGGCTGTACTCGGGCATAACGAGTTCTTTTCAGATCCGCGCTACAGCAGCGTGATCGCGCCGGTAAGCGAGTGTGACGCCGAGGCTTAGGAAAATCCGGCAGTTTTTCGGCTCATTTGCTTGACTGCCCGTCAGAATCTGTTATACTCAGCCTCAGAATCAACAAAACGCAACCTTTTAAGGTGGTCCGGTGAGGCCACTAAAGGACCTTTGATGCTTAGAACATCCGACAAATACCGAATTCAAGTTTCATTCCGTATAAATCGAAACGATGCAGTGAATCATTCCTATAAATCAGGAGGTTATCCTTGCCTGCCAGAAATGATGTGATCCTCGATGAGAAGAAGATCAGCCGTGCCCTGACCCGTATCACGCATGAGATACTGGAACATAATTCCGGGGCTGAATCACTGGTCATCATTGGGATTATTACCCGAGGGGCCCACCTGGCCAAGCGGATCGCGGCCAAGATCAAGGAGATCGAAGGAGTTGAGGTCCCGGTCGGTTTGATGGATATCGGTCTGTATCGCGATGATGTCCATTCCATGCTCGATCAGCCGGTGGTACAGCGAACCGAAATACTGTTCGGTGTACGCGACCGCAATGTAATTCTGATCGATGACGTGCTGTTTACAGGGCGGACAATCCGGGCGGCGCTGGACCAGATAATCGACTTCGGTCGGCCGCGCACGATCCAGTTGGCCGCGCTGGTTGACCGAGGTCACCGGGAACTACCGATAAAGGCCGACTATGTCGGCGTCAACATTCCCACTGCTCGCGACGACCAAATAGTCCTGCATGTTAAAGAAAAAGAGGGCGATGATATCGTCTTCATCGAGCGCGGGAAAGGGCGGACCGTTACAAAGAAGAGCCCGGCCAAAAAGAAGGGGGGCAAAAAATGAACGGCCTCCAATCACGACATCTGCTCGGCCTTGAGAATACTCCCGCCGAAGACATCCAGTTGATTCTCAATACGGTCGACTCATTTCGCGAGGTTATCGACCGGCGCATCAAGAGAGTGCCCACGCTGCGCGGTATCACGGTGCTTAACCTGTTTTACGAACCGTCGACCCGAACTCGCATCTCCTTTGAACTGGCCGAGAAGCGGCTTTCGGCGGACACGATCAATTTCAGCACCTCGACATCATCGGTCAAGAAAGGCGAATCGCTTCGAGATACGGTGCAAAATATCGAGGCGATGAAGATCGACATGGTGGTCGTGCGACACAGCTCACCCGGCGTGCCGTATTTTCTCACCCAGTGCATGAAGTCGAACATCATCAACGCCGGTGACGGCGCCCACGAGCACCCGACCCAAGCGCTCTTGGACATGTACACGATCTGGAAAAAATATGGCCGGCTCGACGGTCTCAGGGTAGTCCTGATCGGCGATGTCATGCACTCGCGGGTGATCCGCTCCAATATCTGGTGTCTGAAGACAATGGGCGCCTCGGTTGCGCTGGGCGGACCATCGACGCTCATGCCGAAAGAGGTGGAGCGATTCGGTTGCGATGTGTACACCGATATCGACAAGGCGCTCGACGGGGCCGACGTGGTCAACGTCATGCGGATCCAGCTCGAGCGCCAGCAATTGGGCATGTTCCCCTCGCAGCGCGAGTATACCAATCTGTTCGGTGTTAACTCCGGGCATATGAAGCTGCTCAACAAGAACTACACTATCATGCACCCCGGTCCGATGAATCGGGGGGTTGAGATCACCAGCAAGGTGGCCGACAGCAACAAGTCGGTGATTCTGGAACAGGTCACCAACGGTCAGGCGGTCAGGATGGCGGTCTTGTATCTGCTCTCAGGTCGCAAGGAAGAGGAGGGCGAATAATGGCCAGCAAAAAATACGAAATGGTTATAACGGGTGGTCGGGTGATTGATCCGGCCCTCGGTTTCGGAAAAGACGCCTGGGTGCTGATCAAAGACGGTCGGATCGCGAAGATAGCCACGCCGACAGCGGCGCTTAAGAAAGAGGTAGATCGGATCGATAAGGGCGGACTGATCGACGCAACCGGCAAGATAGTTGTACCCGGCCTGGTTGACATGCACGTGCACCTGCGCGAACCGGGGCGGGAGGATGCCGAGACGATAGAGTCCGGCTGCCGCGCGGCGGCGGCGGGCGGCTTTACATCGGTATGCTGCATGCCTAACACCACGCCGCGGATCGATAACCAGGAGACGGTCAAATTCGTTCAGGATCGGGCCAACACAGCCGACGCCCGCGTCTATGTCGTGGGCGCAATTACCAAGAATATCGAGGGAAAAGAACTGGCCGAGATCGGTGATCTGATCAAGATCGGCTGCGTCGCCATCACCGATGACGGTCACTACGTGCAGAATCCGGAGATCATGCGACGAGCGCTGGAGTATTCCCGGATGTTTGACGTGCCGGTGATGCAGCATGCCGAGGACCAGTACCTTTGTGGAGGAGGGGTGATGAACGAGTCGTTTCAGTCGAGCCGTCTCGGGCTGAGTGGTGCACCGGCGGTGGCCGAAGAGATCGCGGTCATGCGGGATATCGCGCTCTGTCGATTCACGGGCGCGCGACTGCATATCCAGCATATCACAACCAAAGGAGCGGTGGAGGCGGTCCGCAAGGCGAAAGCTGAAGGGATCAGCGTGACGGCTGAGGTCAGCCCGCATCATCTGATCCTGACCGATGACGAGATCGGCAAGGAGTTCAACACCAACCTGCGGGTAAATCCGCCAATCCGGACCGCCGAGGATTGCAACGCGGTGATCGAGGGTTTGGTGGATGGCACGATCGATTGTATCGCGTCGGATCACGCCCCGCACTCGGAAGAGGACAAGGATTGCGAATTCGACCGGGCGCCGGCCGGCATGATCGGTCTGGAGACAACTCTCGGGCTGATCAAGACCTACATCGTTGACAAAGGTTACCTGAGCTGGGCGGACGCGATTCGCAAGATGACGGTCAATCCGGCCAAGATACTGAATCTACCGGGTGGCTCACTGGCTGAGGACTCTCCGGCTGACATCACAATCATTGATCCGGACAAGAAGTGGACTGTCAAGGCTGACAAGTTCCGCTCCAAGTCCAAAAACTCGCCCTTTATCGGCTACCGTCTATCGGGGCAGATTTACAAGACAATACTGGGCGGCCGCGTGGTTTTTGAGCTTTAGTCGCCGGACTATACTGCATCGAAAAAAGGCTGCCGGAGTTTTCCGGCAGCCTTTTTCGTGTGATCATTATCGTTGCGGCTACATACCTTTCTGATGACGCAGCTCTCCC
>DAOWIC010000095.1 GCA_030641085.1 Calditrichota bacterium | reverse complement strand
TTTGACAACTCGGCATTCACGGCCGACAGCAATTGTGCCGGCTGGTGGATGGTCCTGGCGTAATGCCGGACGATATCGCGGGTCAGGAGCATGACCAGCATGCCGGGCAGGGATTTGCCGGACACATCGGCCACCAGAAAACCAAGACGCGAGTCATCGTACTCGATAAAGTCGTAATAATCACCGCCAACCTCACGGGCGCTGCGATAGGTGCCGGCAAAAGTGAATCTGGTGCCGGCGGGATAGCTGCGCGGGAGAATGTTGGCCTGAATCTCGCGGGCGATTTCAAGTTCGCGAGCGATCCGTTCCCGTTCGATCATTTCCCTCTGGGCGCCGTTGAGCTTGGTGCCCATGACCCGTAAAATCTCGGCCAGGTAGCCAAGCTCGTTACGACCGCTGATCGGAATTTCGAGCTTGATGTCATCAAAGTCGATCGCTTTCAAATGGTCCGTAATGATACTGATCGGCCGCAGCTTGCGGTGCATCAGAGCCATCGTGAGCGGGATACCCAGCAATGTAATCAACACGGTAATGGAGACAATGGACAGGATCGACGATTGCCGCGCCTCGGATATCTGATCGGCCGGGGATGCCACCCCGAGACGGCCCACCGTGACACCATTCTCAATTATAGGCACCGAAATTTGTATCGTGTCACCACGGAAATCGAATGTCTCCCCCTCACGCATGAGATCCCTGTAGCGGGCGCTGCTCGAAAGCGTCAGCGAAGAGGCGGCAATCACTTGCTTGATATCGGTATGAGCCAGAAATGTGTTCTCCCGGCCGGAAATGCCGACCCAGTAAACATCTTTGCTGTCGGCCTCCAGCTTCTTGCAGATATTGGTCAGCAACAAGGCATCGGAGCCATCCCAGGAGAAAAGCAGTTTGCCGGCCGGACCGGAATAGGCGCGCGCCTGCACCAGCAGCTTCTCGGCGATACTGCGAGTAACCGTATCGACATAGCGACTGGTAATCACCTGCCCGGTAGCCAGCATCAACAGCAGAATCATTCCGGACATATAAAGAGAAAACTCAAGCCGGATTGATCTTTTGTACTGGCGTGATTCCGGCCAATCGCGCTGCAGCCCGTCCTGTTGCTTATTGCTCATACGACAGTTCTCGCATCTTCTTGATCTCGCGTTCGGTACGCTTCATATACTCATTGATTTCGGTATTCTCCGGGTCAAGCTGCGACGCTTTGGACCAGATGTCCACCGCCGCCTGAAGTCGGTTCTGTCCGTACAATTCAATGCCCATGAACTTGTAAGCATTGACGAGATATTCTCTGACCGATTGATAGTTCGGAGCCAGTCGTTCGACCTTTTCCCAGAGCGCCACGGCGCCATTGAGATTGCCTTCCGTGAAGTAGCCCTGGGCCGAGCGATAAGCTGTCTCCACTTCCTTGAGCAACTCGGGACTGAGCGGCTCCGCCTTTGCGGGTGCCCGCTCAACGACAAGCGCAACCGGTCGTTTCATCTGGTTGCTGACCTCACGCCTTAGCTCAAGGCACCAGCTATGGCCCGGGAAGAGTACCAGAGCGGAGTCGAGTGCCGCCATCGTCTCGGGCAAATTCCCCTCGGCATAAACTTTGGAAGCATGAATACGCCAGCGATCGAACTCGGCTCGCTTCATCGCCCGGATAACATCGGCGTGGTCCGGGGCAAAGTCGTGCAGCGATTTGATCAACGAGTAGGCCCGATCAACCTTACCGTAGTTCAGCAGGGAGTCAGCCGTCCCCAACCGCTCTCGAATCATTTCCTCCTGTGATGTGGCCCGGTCCAGAGCGTCCTCGGCAACCGCCAACAGGCTGTCCGCCTCGGCTGAATCAGGCATCTCAGTCAGAGCAAGTCCTGCGAAATGCCTGACAGAAAGAAAATCCTCCTTCGGGAGATAGTTATACACCGAATCGATATATCCATTGTACCGGTTGATCCTCGTGGTCTCATCGAGCAAAGTCAGGGCACGGACGGCCAGGACACTGATTTCAGTCGTGTCGGCCTCTATACTGTGGGCCAGGAAAAGCGCCCGGTCAAAACAATCGGAGGCCTCGGCTGGATTGTCCAGGTCAAGCTGTTCCTTGCCCTGGCGCACCAGATCGGACATCATCTGACGGTTGCGGCTGGCCAGGCGGTCGCTCATGACAGCATTAAACTCGGCCTCTCTCTCCTGCGCCCGCTGCAGTCTCTTCTCGCCGGTCGGCATACCGAAGGCAGAGGTGAAGCTGAACATGTGCAGCGCGCCCAGTTCACGATCCAGATATGCGTAATCGAATATCATCGAATGGTAGCCGATCCCGGCGCCAAATGCCGGCGCATCCTGTTCAACGCCGCCGCGCAGGTGCAGCATTTCTCCAAAGCTATATTCCACTCCCAGCGCCAGCCGGGCGTCAATCTCGTCAACCTTCGAAAGTCTTGCCGACACGGATAGCGCCTGATCCCAGCCCGGGTTGGGCACAACCGCAAGCGACAGACCCAGATCAAGCTCGGTCGGGTATTTTATTGTTTCGCCAACCAGTTTGATTCCCGGTCGGATAATGTTTTTCGCGTTAACGGCGACCGACAGCGATCTCAGACGACTGAAGTTAAACAGCAGCGTCCGTCCCAGCGACAGGTTCAGCCCCAACGACGAGGTAGCGCTGTAGGTATCGATCGAATGATTTTCAAATGTGACGGCCATGCCGACATTGTATCCCGACAGATGACGGCCATAGGCCAAATAGAACCCGAGTCGATTATCGTCGAACTCTCCCAGGAGCAGATTGCCCGCGTCGCGCTGCTCGATACCATCCACGCCAAGACGGAAGATACCGACAGCGAATGAACCCCAATCGAGGGTCGGAAACACCGTTGCGAAATACTGGTAAGCGACATCCGAATCGTACAACTGGCTGTGGAAACCGCCGACTGTGAATCGTTGGGCCTGGGCCAGGCGGGAGGGATTCCAGAACGGTGCCGACCAGTAATCGCAGGTAGCTATGCCCGCTCCGCCCAAAGACAGATCACGGGCACCCGCCCCGAACGTGAACGGTGATTGCGTCCCGCCATCCCAGTCGGCCAACGCGCTGCCGGAGATAACCAGCAGACAGACCAGATATGTCGCCAGGCGCTTCATCGTATCACCGCTATCTTTCTCCTGAAGCTCTCAACCCGGCCCGAAGCGTAACGAGCCGTAATCCGGCAGAAATAGGTGCCGGGCACAACATTGAGGCCGCGTGCGTTCAGCCCCGACCAGGTATCGCCGGCATATGATCCGGCCGGTCGGAAATCATCGACCAGCAACGGCAGAACCTTCTCGCCCGTGATCGTAAATATCTCGACATCCACACGGGCATCCTCGACCAAAACGAATCCGATTGTCGTCATGCCGCCATCAGACGGGTTGAACGGGTTGGGATAATTCGTAAAGGAGCGCTCCAGTCCCGCGGCGGTCACGGACAGTTCGGCTGATACTAGTGGGTAATCGTCGCCCAGCACCTTGGGGAAGATCTCGGTGGCGAGATTGTAATCCGATATCTGCATGAAAGTGGAATCGTCAAACTGGAAGAGATAATTTCCGAGCACTGCGTCCGATTTCAGATCGCAGACTATGGAAATCCGGCAACTATCACCGCGCGTCAGGATATATTCTTCATCGAGAATGATGTTAAGCGAATCACCGGATAACGCCGAGTCAGCCGCCGCCACCTCGTCATCTATCATCAGGTATAGAGCCTCAAACACATCCCTCATGTTGGCCGAGCTCAACCCTGATCTCGATCTTTCCAGCGATCTTCCCTGCATGCCGCCAAAGGCGATCTCTCCCTGCACCGTGGACGAGGCATAGGAGAGTTTCTCCTCAAAGATGGTTAAACCGGTCTGACCGGCAAACGCCACCTGCACCGGCAACGCCTGAGCCGAGATCAGCGGCTGACCGGCCGGCAGGAAGATATTGGTGGCCTCCGAGAGGAACGGCACCTCCACGCTGCAGTCAAGCATGGTCGTCGCCTCGAGTTCCTGCGTTGTATCGGTGGCGTCACAGATTGTCAGGGCGTCGAACGACCCGATATTCAGCACGAAATGATCATACGGCGCATCTGCCTCAATATCGGCGACAAGACTCAGATCCAGAGTATCGCCCGGGTCAAGCGACAGACCGTGGTCACCCAGTCTGAACAGCGCCGCACCACCCTGCAGTTCGACAAAAGATTGGTACTCGACCGACCCACCGGCTTCGCAATAACCGATTCGGTCAAAGAGACGGTCGGGATCGATAGGAGCACCCAGGCTGTCGAGAACCGTCACCAGCAGTGAATGAAGCATGGCCGACGAGTAATCGTCCGTTACCGGATACGCGAATGAGAGATCGATTAGAGCTAGCGTGTCCTGGCCACCGACAACCGACACCGGCAGCGCCGAGGTCAGACAGAGTTCCGGATCAGATGCCGGCAGTTTGAAAACCGTCTGCCCGGAGTTCATCGGAAAAACCGAACCGGTGGCGAGCACTGAACTGTCGGTTGCCGTTTGAAGCAACGACCCGGAACTGAGATCGCGCACCACAAAGGCGGTGCTGTCGGGGATGATCATTCCGAAACCCGAATGGGGCGAGCTGTCCTTAATCCACGCAACAACACCGATCGAGTCCGTTTCATCAGGGCTTAAAGTCACCGGTGAGCTGAGTTGTATTTCTATCGTATCTGTGCCCGGTAGTATATTCGTGATCTCCCCGATTACGCTTTCGAGCCGCTTCAGCCTGATTCGGTCGACCACCAGCCCGGGTTCAATCAGGTTGCTGAGACTGTCGGCAAGAACCATCGACAGGCTCGTCAACTGAATCTGAGAACTGCCTACCGAGCCGGGATGCCTCAACTTGATGCACACGAGGGGCACGTCGACCTGGCCCAGATTAACCTGGCTGGAGAGCCTCTGGACGTACCAGGTCGCCATCAATTGCGACGGGTCGTCGATCCGGCATGACGCGGTTTGCAGCGGGAAAACGATACTCGCATCGAGGGGCACCGTCTGGCCGGCGTTGTTGTCAACCAGTTTGATGGCTTCGGCATCGGTAACCGCCAGCATGAACTCGGTGGCCGAGGCAAGGCTGTCAATGTCTACCAGGAGAGAAAAGTTTTGCTGTTGTCCGGGGGCCAATACCACTGGCTCATCAAACAGGAGCGTCACCGCCGAAGAGGCCGGTATACTCTCCAAAACCGTCAGGTTAGTATATCCAGCCGAAAGCACCATCCGAGAAAAGGCAGCATCGGCGCCAATTGACAGACCGGCGCCATCCTGCACTGTCAGAACCAGACTGTCCATGCGCAGTGACGCGGTCGCCGACGATGTGTCAGGGTGGGCGATTACAAGGCTAAGCGGGAAAACGTGGCGCTGCCCTCTCGTTACCGAAGTCGGTATGGAGTTTACAAGCTCCACCTCGACCATATCCGGCGGGTTTTGAATCGAGACTATGTTTGTTTGGACAATCGCCGATGAATCCGGGATATTTGGGGCCACGGCGCGAAGCTGCCAGTAGTTTTCACCCTGCGCCACGGCGGTATAGTCGAAGCTGAATTCGGAGGATTCACCGGGGGCAAGGCTCACCGGGCCGAAAAAGCCGCCCTCCAGAGTCACGGTCGATGGATCCGACAACGACACCACTTGACCATACACCTCATCGATGGGAACCGCCAGCAGGTTGGTGGCGGTCACCCTGACAGCGATACTCTGTCCTACCGAATAGGTCTCCGCCAGCGGAGCGTAGGCAATTCGCAGACCGGAATTGGATATCGTGAAAATCGTCCCGCTTGAGACCGCCCCGTCCAGCGGACCGTCATTGTGGGACTGAGACTGGCAGCCGTCGATGGGGATAACCGCCTCAAAGGCGACATCCGGTGTCGCGGTGGGCGACAAATCGGCAACCACCATCAACACCGGTGGCTCGGTCCCGATCGACAGGTTGAGCGATCCGATCGACCATCCGGAACCGGACCACGTAAACTCGCCCAAATAAGAATCGCTTGCCTGCCATACACCGTCACCCTCTTGATCGAGCCACAACTTGAGGCTGGAGAAATCGCTGGTGTCGGCGTCCTGCCGGTTCTCAATGCTGACGCTGGTCAGAAAATCGGTCTGGTCGCCGTTACGGGCCGGTTTGAATGCCAGCAGGACACTGGCAGTGTCGCCCGGGCTGAGAGTTTGCGGCGCCAGCGGTAAAAGCTCATACTGGTCCCGGATCGATCCGTCAGCGATCAGGTAGCCGTCACGCGTGAGAGGCAGATCGCCGTTGATGTTGACCGAACCCTCGAACACCAAATCAGTCGGAGTGGCGATGCCTGCCGCAAGGCTGTCGGAGTCGATCAAATCCAGCGGAACGTCTGCCAGCACCGAAAAGTATGACAGTGATTCCGCAGGCAGAATGACATCGAGACCGGCCAACTGAAGCCGGCCATCGGAAAAGTAACCGGTTGCCAGAAGTTGATCATCACTGACTTCAGCGGTCTGGCTGTTATCAAGAAATAGCGATACCTGCCCCAATTCGTAGTCTGACCAAAGCAGATCCGACTGCGACAGCGACATATTCGTTAGTGTAATCGCCTGAAGCTGTTGATCCTGTCCGTGATAACCGTTATAAAGGGCAAAGCTGAGAATCGAATTGCCGACACTGCCGGGAGATAACGAGCGGCTGCCCTCGGGAATCGATATTGCCGTGACCCGGTCGGAGGGAAACAGCACGAACGGCTCGTCGTTGCCAACAGCATCATCATCGGGACCGTTCATCCCGGAACGGCACTGAACTCCGCCTACCGGAATCCGCAGATCGATTGTACCCGCGTCGAATTGCCCGTTGCTGATATCAACCGTGACGATAAAGTGAGTGGCAAAGCCGGAAAGCTCCACGTTGAGATTGTCCGCCTCCCAATGGGAAGATCGATCCACAAATTCGGCCACCAGGTTATCGTCGATCGAAAGGCCCTTTGCGCCTGAGTCCAGCCACAATTTCATGCCTGCCAGGGCATCGGAATTCTTAAGACTGCCGAAGTCCATCAGGTGTATCGTCTTTAGTCTGTCGTCCGAATAGCCGTTGGAGGGGAGTGAGAACTCCAATACCACCCGATCTGTTTCGCCCCCGAACAAGGTGCTGAAGTCATCTGTATAGACACCTACCGACGCGGCCGGGAAAGCATTCACTACAAAAGGTTCGGTGTTAAACAGCGGGAAACTACCTTCGACACTTACCGGCTGATCGGTGAAAATATCGTCCGGTTCGGCCAGCGAGAAATTGATCAGGTTTCCGTTTTTGCTGTTGGCTGCATTCATCCAGGCCACCACCGAGAGCGCCACCGTTCCACCCGATCCGGCCGCCTCGATCCCGCCCGTATTGAATACCACCGTACCTTCAACGAGTAATCCGCCGGCGATTCTCAAATCTTCCGGCGATATCGAGGTCGGATCGTTGTCGATATTTTGATAAAGCTGCAGGCTGTCAATCTGGCTGTCGAGTTGACTCCGCGAGGCTCCGTCGGGATTGAAGCCGACCATCTGACAGATCAGGCTGTCGATTCGAAGTTCTGACACATAGGTATTAGTAAAGAGCACGCCCAGGATGGCGCCGCTCGATTCGCCCGGAATCAACTCGCGCGTATCAATCGGTGCCAGTTCTACGTGGACCTTTTCCGATGTAAGGATAGTGACAGACTCCACCGGCGCCAGCGTCCGGTCAATCGGACCATCGTTGGTAGAGGTCACTTCCAGACCACCCTGAGGAATTCCAAATGCCAGGGTTGCGCCATTGGTGGGATAGGTCGCCAGGGCAGCGGCAACATAAAAACGGGTCATTAGATTTTCAAGAGGCACATTCAGACCGCTGCGGATCCACCGATCACCGGTGAAGACAAGCTCGCCCATACGGGTCTCGCTCTCATTCCCATCCCAAACGTTGTTACCGTCGTCAAGATACAAAATTAAAGAGTCAAGATCGCTGTCGGCTGCCGTACCGGTGTTTTCGACACTGAAGATCGTCAGCGTGTCGGACATATAGCCGTCACGAGGAACGTCAATCGTCAGCAGCCGGGGAACCGTCCCGTCGGAGGTGATCTCCGCCAATCCTGAGCCGGTCAGTCCAATCTGTGCGGCGATCATGCCGTCGACCAGCAGATAACCGAGCGAATTAATCGTATCCGCCCCGGTAACGAGCGATCCACCGCTGATAATTATATCCGACTCCGGTAGTATCATCAGGTCGAGCGAATCCCCGTCGTGCGGGTACAGGCTCGACGTGATGCAGCCGAAAACGGTTGTAGATGAGGATCCTTCGATACTCAACGGCGAGAAACTCAAGGTCACGACATCTGATGTAAACTCCGTCGAAGCGAGCATACTGTCCGCAGCGGTAAAGAGATTATCCCCGTCAATATCAACATATACCGAAACCGAATCGACCTCGGACTGGCGTTCGGCGCCATTGCCCGGCCCGTGGGTAGCGTCGCGCAACGTGATACTTTCTATCTGGCGAGCGCTGCCAAAGTAGTTGTTGATGCTGAAGGCAAGGGCGACTCGATTCGACTCCTGCGGGTAAATGAAGGAATTTCCGAGCGCCAGAGCGGTTACCGTCACGGCTTCGGCCGTGATTGTCCAGCTCGTGTCGCTTACACCGCCAATACTGCTGACGGCGACAATATTGCCCTGTCCGGCTGAAGTCGCCTCAAACAGGCCGGAAGAATCAATCTCGCCGATCCCGCCCAGTACTATCCAGGTCAATTCGCCGACATCGGTAGTATTGAATCCGGAGTCAAAACCGTGTGCTGAAAATCTGAGCGTGTCGCCGGTGGCCAGGGTGGCCGTATCGGGCGAGATGACCAACGTGTTTAGATCTCCGGCAAAGACCACCACCGCCGTGTTGGTGTCGGCAACGCCGCTGAGAATCGCGTTGGCCACAATCCGACCGGCTCCGA
>DAOWIC010000011.1 GCA_030641085.1 Calditrichota bacterium | reverse complement strand
TGTTGACCGACGGGGATCCATCGATTGACTTCGCCCAGTTCGACAACGACGGTCCCGATGGCGTACCGAACTCCGGCGATGATGACGGCGTGGTCGACGCCCTGATAGTAACCTTCCCGGACGGCGATGCCTCCGGTGGTGACTCGGACAATCTGTGGGCCCATCAGTGGAGTCTAACCTACGGCAGTGGGTCGGCTTTCACCACAAACGATGCCAAAGCGGGCGGCGGCTATATCCTCGTGGACATCTATACGATCCAGAGTTCGGAGCAGGGTAACGGGACCCTCAACCAGATCAAGCCGATCGGTGTTTTCTGCCATGAGTTCGGCCATGTCCTCGGCTTGCCCGATCTTTACGATTACGACGACAGCTCCTACGGTATCGGTACCTGGTGCCTGATGAGTTCCGGAAGCTGGGGCGCCAACTGGAGTTCCGCCACCGAATATCGCCCGACCCATATCTGCGCCTGGGGCAAGGCGATGCTGGGCTGGGTGACACCGATTGAAGTCAGCGGCACCCAGGCGGTACAAATCGCGCCCGCTGAGACTAACGCCCAGGTATATAAACTATGGGACGATGCCTATCAGGGAACGCGCTTCTTCCTGCTGGAAAACCGAACCCGAACCGGCTTCGACGCCGACATCTCAGGCGACGGCGTGCTCATCTGGCACTGCAACGAAGAAGTTTTCTTCTCCAACTCCGACGACAGCTATCGGCTGGTCGATCTGGAGGAGGCCGATGGCCTGGCGGAACTTGACAGTAAACTGGACGCTATGGATGCCGGCGATATGTTCCCCGGATCCACCGGCAATACCTCGTTTGCCGACGCCACCAATCCGCCGGCGACCGATGTTTTCGGCTCCAACACCGGCTCCTCGGCAACATCCTTTGTCGCCGGACCGGGCAGCAGTGTCAGCGTGACACTGACACAACGCGGTTTTGACGGTTACACCGTGTATCACCGTTCGCCCAACGCCCAGTTACTCGGATGGGGTCTGGCCACCTCGGTTGTCAGCTATGGCGCCCTGCGCCTGACGGCCGACGCGGCCGGTGATCTGGTTTCGGTTCAGGCGGCAGTTAGCGCCGGAAACCCGGTCGGCTACACGGTGCGCGTTTTCGACGACATGGTCGGCAACTCACCCTCCGGTTTGCAGACGCTTGCCTCCGGTTCGTTCCCAAGTTTTGCCACCGACCGGTATCACGAGATAACACTGCCCACTCCTGTGGCGTTGGCCTCCAGCGAGACCTTCCTGGTTGACGTCGGCTGGGGACCGGATACCTATGCGGTCCCGTTCACCCGCGCCGGGACTATATCGATGAATTCCTACGGCTCGACCGACGGTGTCAGCTACTCGCAATGGAGTGACAAAGATGTCGCCATTCGGGCGCGGATTCAGGCTTCGCCGATGAGCGCCGGCAACGATGACAACGACCTCCTGCCGGAGGATTTCTCGCTGGCGCAGAATTATCCCAACCCGTTCAACCCGAACACCGAGATCAGCTTCACGTTGCCCTCCCGGGCCGAAGTCCGGCTGTCGGTCTACAACCTGCTCGGTCAGCGGGTGATGGATCTCGCCCGTGGAGAGATGCCGGCCGGAACGCACACGGTTTCGTGGGACGGCGCCGATGAGTCCGGTAACGCGGTCGCCAGTGGGCTGTATCTCTATCGTCTGGTAGCCGACGGCATGACCATGTCAAAAAAGATGGTGCTACTGAAGTAGCGATACCGAACGTATCAGTCAATAAAGTTGGCCGCCCGGACCACGGGCGGTCAACCGGCACAAGCATAGCACCTACCGGAAAATATTTTACATGACAAAGGATGGAAAATACTTTAGCCTAATGGTTGTCACCGGCGGGATCGATGGTAATCCGAAACCAATTGGATGTAGTTAGATTATGTGCGGCATTGCGGGGTATTTTCAGCTAAACGGTCCAACCGAGCCGGACCATGATCTGGTCAGACGAATGGTGCGAATCATCCGCCATCGGGGACCGGACGAATTCGGTGCTTTCTTTGACGACCGCTGCGGTCTGGGTCAGGCCCGGCTGTCGATTATCGATCTCTCGACCGGCTCGCAACCGTTGAGCAACGAAGACGGCACGCTCTGGATAACGTTCAACGGCGAGATATTCAACTACATCGAGCTGCGCCGCGAGCTGCAAAGCCGGGGCCATCAGTTCAGCACCAAATCCGACACCGAGGTGATCGTCCACGCCTTTGAAGAATGGGGCCGGGATTGCCTAAACCATTTCAACGGCCAGTTTGCGTTTGCGCTGTATGACAAGAAGGACGGCTCGCTTTTTCTGGCGCGAGACCGCCTTGGAATCAGGCCGCTGTTTTACACGATTCACAACCGGCGCTTTTACTTCGGCTCGGAGATTAAAACAATCTTTTGTGATCCGTCGGTGCCGCGCAAAATCGACGCGGCCGGGCTGGATGAGATATTTACCTGGTGGACTACCGCTCCCCCCCGCACCGCTTTCGAAGGGATAAACGAACTCGAGGCGGGTACTTTTCTGGAGATCAAAGATGGCCAAACCCGGACCGGCCGCTACTGGTCGATGGAGTTCCCGGAACAGTTTGACCGGACGCGAACGGGCGATTCATGGGCGGAAGAGCTTCATGAACTGCTGGTCGATTCGGTCCGTTTGAGGCTGAGAGCCGATGTACCGGTCGGTGCCTATCTCTCCGGAGGACTGGATTCATCGGCCACCACCGCCCTGATACGCAATTTCACGCAGGCGGAGTTAGAGACTTTTTCGATAGCCTTCACCGACAAGGCGTACGATGAGTCTCGATATCAGAAGCAGATGGCCGATTTTCTCGGCACCCATCATAACCAGATAAGATGCTCCTATCTGGATATCGCCGAGAGCTTCCCGCGCGTGATCTGGCACACCGAACGTCCGCTGGTCCGCACCGCCCCAACGCCGCTCTATCTTCTGTCGCGGCTGGTCCGCGAGTGCGATTTCAAAGTAGTCCTGACCGGCGAAGGCGCGGATGAAATAATCGGCGGTTATGATATTTTTAAGGAGACCCTAATCCGCTCCTTCTGGGCCAGAAATCCTGACTCCACCTGGCGACCGTCGCTGCTCAAAAGACTCTACCCCACTCTGCCGGTTTCGGCGGCGGATACGGGAGCATACCTCGAGGCGTTTTACAAAACCGGGCTGTCCGAAACGGACAAGTATCATTTCTCGCATATACCGCGGATGAACACGACCTCGAAAACCAAGGCCTTTTTCTCCGATGAGATAAAAGAACAACTTAAGGATCATGACGCCGTGGCCGCCTTCTCGCGCGATCTGCCGGACGCGTTTTATCGCTGGCGACACCTGTCACGGGCGCAATATGTCGAGGCACGGTCACTTCTGGCCGGGTATATTCTCTCGTCGCAGGGTGACCGGGTATCGGCCGCCAACGCGGTCGAGGGACGGTTCCCGTTTCTCGATCACCGGCTGGTCGAATTTGCCGCCACGATCCCGCCATGGTTCAAGATCGCCGGTCTGAATGAAAAATACGTGCTCAAAAAAGCAATGCAGCGCGAGCTGCCGCCGGAGATTCTAAAGCGCGTCAAACAGCCCTACATGGCGCCCGATTCCAACAGCTTCTTCCAGTCCGATTCGCCGGAATATGTCATGGAAATTCTTTCCGAGGAGGCACTCAGGAAATCCGGCATATTCAATCCGGTCGCGGTCGGGCGTCTGGTCAAAAAGTGTGTCCGCATGGCCCACACCCATCTTTCATTTCGGGACAACATGTCGCTGATCGGCATTCTCTCCACGCAGTTGATGGCGAATCAGTTCATCTCCGGTTTCGCCCGGCCCGAGCCGCTTGAGCGAGAGGCTTTCGAGACCTGGCACGATTTCTCCGACGCGAGTGCCTGAGCCAGGCCGGTTGATTGGTGTTGTCATAGAGTGTTGTTAAGAAACTACTTCTTTTTCGGGATCAACAGGAAGTTCATATCCTCGACAAAGTCACCGCCCTCAACTGTACTGATCTGGAATGTCCTGAATTCCGGTTCGGCCCGGTAACCGTACTTATCCAACTGATCTTTATCCAGTAAAGCGCGGTACATGCCCGGTACGAGACCAAGATAGAAATACTCACCGTTGTTAAACGAAGTCACTTGGACCTCGGCACCGGTCTTTTCGTTGATGACGATAATCTTGATACTGCCGACTCCGACTTTCGCGCCCGGGATGACACGCTCAATGAGGCCGGACACCTCACCGGCGGTAACAATCGGAACCTCGATGCCGGTGATCACATTGGGGTTGATCATAACCCGGTAGTTCTCATGTGACGGCTGCAACTGGGGATTGTCGAGACTGATCGGATCGATCTGCACCAGGTAGTCGTCATACGGCACCAGACCGTCGTAGTAATAGATCTCTTCCCGTTTGCGCTTGGTGCCCACGACACCGTTGAGTCTGGCTCGCAGTTCCGGCAGCAACTGCTCGTCCTCGTCCCGCTTACCGTTGTAGTTTTCATCCAGGAACGGCCAGATTATCGCCGAACCGGAGCCGACCCCATTGTCGCGGACAAACCGCAACGATGTGTTTTCCTGGTCGAAGCGGACCGAACCGCGCTGGGTCTGGGTGATTGATTTCTGTCCGCCGCTGGAGATCGCCCGGGTGGAGAAGTTGGCGAAGTGCGTAAAGATGTTGAACGTAAACATTATCTGGTTGGATTCGACGATAAAGTCGCGTTCGTACGAGATGGTCAACTGGCCTTTGCGGAAAATACGCCGAGCCAGATAAACACCGGCTTTGCTCATTTGCTTCAGGTCGTGATCGTAGTTCAGGCGAAACTGCGGACGCAGCCAGCGGGCCAGGTTGACCGACACCAGCCATTGTGACAGGAACGAGTTCTCTGTCCCGGTCTCGCGTTTGGTAGTCTTTTTGTTGCCGGAATAATTGACGTTGGAGCCGAAAATGCGTGTGTTAATGCCATAGGTCATGTTGACCGTCTTCACCGCGGCATATTTGACCGACGATAAATAGTACCGCAGGCCGACCCGGTGACCGAAGATTTTCATCGGCGACGAAACCGACAGGCGCATCTTGTGCAGTTGCTCATACGGATTACGGAAAGGGTTTTCGTCATAGCTGGTGTAACTGCCGTTGAAATTCAGAAGCTCCGGCTTGCTGAAACTGAAGGCGCCGGTGTACTGGTAGCCGGGCGAAAACCCGCCGCTGAGAAGCAGGTTGCTGAATGGATGCAGCGATGCCTCGGCCGCCATGACCGATGTTTCTTCTTCGTCCGATCCGAAGAGCATCTCGCCGCTGACACCAAGTGTTAAGAAATCGGTAACGCCGAGCCGGGACTGCACCTGGGCCACCTGCTCTTCTTTATTGGCCCTTGTCGAGGAACCGCCGGCCACGGTGTACTCAAACGTTCCGCCGGGCACGAGATCGAGCGGAACCGAATAGTATTTCTCCTCCTCGCGAATCTCACCGTTGGGACCGTACATTTTCAAACTGACGCGCGAACCGCCGTAATAGACGTCGGCCATGAAGTTATACTCGCCGTTTCTGTCGGTGTAGGCAAAATCGGTCAGGCGGTCGTTTACATATAATTCTACTTCCCATCCCTCACCCAAATAGCCGCTTACGTCGATTGTCTGGAAGAATCTCCTTCTAATCTGCGGTTGATTGGTGACCCGGACACCGTCGAGATTGCGCGAGAGCATGCCGCCGAGATTGATATTGCCCAGATCAGTCTGGGTCAGATAGCGGTTGTCGTCGAGGTAATAGTGCCACTGGTAGCGAAGCTGGCTGGCATCGAAGCCGGTACTGGAGTTGCCCGATCCGTAAATGCTGAAATCGCCGTCAAGAATCATCGCTCCGGCATTCAGGCTGAAGTTCTGCCCACCGCCCCCAACCGGGCTGGCGTTGATAATCCAGTCGGCCACACCCATCTTGAATTTCTCGCGGGTCCGGCCCATTTCCACAACGTCGCTGATAGCGATCTTCTCATCATGAAGCCGCCTGCGTGCTTTTTCCCGCATGAGTTTCTGGTATGAAGGGAACTCCTTGTTCAAGGGTATTCGCACACTGAGATTGGAGAAGTCAAAGGTCATGTCGAACCCGAATAGCGTCCGCCAGGCATCCAGCCGGAGGTAAAGCTCGCCCGGAATCAGTATGTATCGGTGCGGTTCGAGGGGATATTTCTGACCACCGACTTTGGCCTGGCCTTTGTCAAGATCAAGAGTATACTTGTTGTCGCGTGAGATAAGAAAGCCCTTGAACACGCGTTCCTCGAAATCCGCATCGAGGTTGACATCCAGCATGTTGAATATTTCGGTCAGGGGCAGGAAGACCATGCGTCCGTCGTACTGGACGATAATGTCACGGTGCACCAGTTTCGGAATTTCGAGCCCGATGACAATCTCTTCGTACGGCTCGTCCTGAGCCGATACAGGAGCACCCGTTACCAGAACGGCAATAGTGACCAGTATACAACCGGCCAGCCGTCTAATATAGTATGATAATCCCGCCATTTGTTTTTCCCCGGCACACGACCGCTACGCGATCGTGTTAGTCGATCACCATGCTGTAATCGATCTTGTTACCCGGGACAATCAGCTCGCTTTGAATATCGCGTCGCCCCTCGCTGGTGATCGATACTTCAAGCCGGTAGGGCTTTTTGAAACCACCGTCCTCCGGCAGCGGCAGGCTGACCCGGCGCAGAAGGTTGCGGTAGACGGCAAGGTCCATCTGGTGACTGGCGATTTCAACGCGGTCGGCGTCCACCAGGCGCGTCTTGAGCAGGCCCAGGTATGAGACATTACCCCGATTGATCATGTCGATCAGGGCATCAATCTGAGACTCGTGGGTTTCGATCCGGGTGTCGACCACCTCGATCTTGGATATCAGGTTGCCGGTTCGATACTTTAGCGAGATAGCCGTCTGCATGACCATGTTGATCGTGGTCGTGATACCGTCCGATTCGGTCGCGCTGGGAATAGCAGCCGCACCCTCCTCGGAACGGACGACGATCCTGGCCCAGTATTCGCCGTCGGGCAGGCCCTTGGGCGGTCGCGCTATGAAACGAATGGTTTGCTTGTCATGCGGAGCCAGGGTCAGCTTGCGCGGAAAGACGCGAATCCAGTCCACCGCCGAGCGGGGATCGGTAATGGCCGAGTCGATCAGTCTTACGCTGACTTCGCCGAGACTGTCCGACTCAGGGATACCAAAGCTGAGATAGACCGTTATTTCCTTCGGGCTATCCGAGGGGTTCTGAACCATCATCCGCCCGGTACGATCCATTTCGGAGAGAAAAACCGCGGTCGGCGCGACAAGAACGCCGGCGGAGAGATCGACCACTATTAATAGCCACAGCGGAAGGCACATCAAGAGGTGTCTTCCCGCTGTTTTGGCCGGTTGGCTTAGCTTCGAGAGCCATTCCATAATCTGTTCCATCCTATGTCTTTAACTCACGGGCAACTGCCTTGGGGGCAAATCCATATCCCCCGGGCTTATTGTACCCGAGCAAATCCGTGTTAGCTCGACATTAGTTACCGGTATAGGCAACTGTCAAAACGATGTCCGCCGAATAGTTCAGGGCGCGCTGGTCGACTGTCGGCCAGACGGTTCCACCCAGGTAAATAGCAGCCTGTCCGCCTACCGCATCCAGATTGAACTCACCCAGAGCATGCGGGTTGACAGCCGTACCGGCACCCGGGGCGCTCGGCGTAGCCAGAGCCGGATCTTCATCGATCACGGCATCGGTGGTGCCGAACGAGATTACCAGCCGATCTTCGTCACCGGCGTTCTCGTTCCAGAGATAATCCGGAAGCTGGAAGTAGGCCGAGGTTTCGGCGCTGATGGCACCGGTGATTTGGAAGATACCGGAGCTTATGCCACCGGCGAGATCCACATTGGGACCGACCGACGTTTTAACACCCTGCATGATGTTGCCGAAGGCAAGCGGGGTGGGAGCGGTTACTGTCAGGACCGTCTGAACGGTAGCCGTGGCCGTACCGGTGGCAATGTCCTGGGCCATGATGGCCGACGGACCGGCGAACAAGGCAGCCAGTGCCATTACAGCGGCGAGGCCGACGATTCTGTTTCTGTTTGAACTGAACTTCATTTTCTTTACCTCCGAAATATCGGGCCGAGACCCAATATCATATTAGTTTCCTTTTCTCAATTACCTGTATATGCCACCGTCAGGACGATGTCTGCCGAGTAGCTCTGCGCTCGCTGGTCAACCGTCGGCCAGACCTTACCACCGAGATAGATAGCGGCGGCGCCGGCAGCCGAAAGATCGAATTCACTTATTGTGTGCGGATTAGTATTGCCCGCATCGGCGGCTCCAACCGCCGCCGGCGTTCCCGGAAGGAGGTCCACGACCATGTCGGTGGCCGAGAATGAAATCGCCAGGCGATCTTCGTCGCCGGCGTTTTCGTTCCAGAGATAATCCGGAAGCTGGAAGTAGGCAGAAACTTCAGAACTGTTGGCACCGCTGATAGAGAAGATACCGGTCAGAGTAGGGGCGGCGATGTCGTCAACCCCGACTGCGGTCGGTACACCCTGTTGCACGGCGTCGAACACAAGTGCCTGTGTCGCCGTCACGGCGAGGACTGTCTGGACGGTAGCCGTTACCTGCCCAACCGCAACATCCTGAGCGCTCGATGCCGTCGGCAGAAACAGCAGACCTGCCAGAGCGAGGACGGCAAAAAACCTGCCGATCATCCTCCGCCTGGTTTGGGTTTGCATAGTCAACTCCTTTTGTTTATGTCCCATTTTGTTTATCTTCGAAAGTCACCGTTTGATACTTTCTTCTGGCTGTATAATCGTCATACAGTTCAATATCTTAACAGCCAATCGAAAAAAAATTCGCAATTTGCTACGCCAAAAGCCGGATTCGCATTTTACTGTGGGGGGTTCCCTATCGGTTTCTGTTCCAATTACTGTCCACCCTGAAACAGGACACGCCTGTCATGCATCGGACGTAACCGGTTGCTATACCAGTCGATAGGGGCGAGAGGGTAGAATAAACAAAAAAGGGGAGCCCGATGGGCTCCCCGGCTGGTGTGCGGAGGTTAATCTACCAGCAAATCATATATCAAAATCAATTGCCTGTATAGGCCACGCTCAGGGTGACATCGCCGGAATAGTTGCCGGCCGTTTGATCGACAGTAGGTGTCACTTTGCCGCCAAGATAAACGCGGCACTGAAACGGCAGCGCCCCGGCGCCGCCAAGCCTGATTGTGGGCATGTTGTGCGGATTCTCGCCCACCACCGCGCCGGCTCCCGGTGTGGCCGGGCTGCCGCCGGCAACGGCGCTGGTGTCGAACGTGACGTCATCGACATCGAACGACACCGTCATCCGATCATCACCGGCCGGATCGGTCGCCAGGTAATCGGGCAACTGCATATACATCGATATTTCCGCATCTTCCTGGCCGGTTATCCGGAAAATGCCGGAGAGCAGATCATCG
>DAOWIC010000167.1 GCA_030641085.1 Calditrichota bacterium | reverse complement strand
ATCAGGTCCGAGGACGATCCCAAGTCATCCATCCACCCGTCCAATATCCCGGCCACCTGCGGTAAGCCGGAGTGCCACCCGGAAGCCAGTGCCAACTTCGCTTCCGGCACGATACATGTTGATCCCAAGAGCGAGGAATCGGGTATCCTGTATTACATTTCGAGGTTCTTCCTGATCCTGACCGCCTCCACTCTGGCCGGGTTGTTAATTTTTATTCTGCTGGATCTGTTCCGGCGGGCCAGGTCAGCGCGCGCAAAGAGGTAGAGCAACGTATGGCAGCACACAACGAGAACAGATCGTTAGAAAGAAACGAACTGGTCAGGCAATTGGCGGACAGCATTTTACAAACCGCCGAGCCGCTGATAGATCCCGAGACCGACCGAGCCGCGCTCGACAGGATGACCGACGATATCAAGGAGCGCCTCAGCTTCGAGAGCAACGTCCTGTTAAACGAGGTGGTCACCAAGTTCAGCACCGGCCGCGCCCCGAAAGGGGCCGAAGAACGCCCCGAACGCACTTTCGAGCGGTTCGGAAAGAACTTCCGCGCGCAGCACATGCTGATGATCGTGTCGGTCATCACGCTGATCATTACCGGCATGCCGCTGAAATTCCCGGAATTGGGCATCTCCAAATTTATCATCCTGACGCTGTTCGGTGGCCTGGAAAATTCGACCCTGGTTCACCGTGTCGGTGCGGTCGGCCTGATTACGGTCGGCGTCTGGCACCTGGGTTACAGCTTTATGGCTCGGGTTGGATGGCGTGACTTTCTGCTGATGATCCCACGCCTGCAGGATATCAAGGACTTCATCCGCACGATCCAGTACTATATCGGCCGCAAGCCGTCGGGGCCAAAGTTCGGCCGGTTCTCATTTATCGAGAAATTCGATTATTGGGCCGTATACTGGGGCATGATCATCATGATCGGCTCCGGACTCATCATGTGGTTCAAGGAGTACTTCTCGAAATTTCTGTTCGACATCGGCCGCGAGGCGCATTCCGACGAGGGCCTGTTGGCCACGCTGGCGATCGTTATCTGGCATTTCTACAATGTTCACTTCAATCCGGAAGTATTCCCTATGAGTTGGGCCTGGTGGCACGGCGAGTTGACGGAGGCGGAGATGAAACACCACCATCCGCTCGAATACGCCGAGATTATCGCCGAAGAAAAAGAAGCTATTGTCAGCGAGGCGGAGAAAACAGCAGCGACCGGGGGCAGTGAGTCATGATCAGCTTTTTCAAAGAGATTCTGCAGGTTTTCGGGCGGCGCAAGAAGGGCCTGGTCATATTCGTAGCGGTGGTTCTCGTTATATTAATTGCGGTGGGCCTGTTCATGAAGTATGAAACCACGAAGTCCTCATTCTGCGATTCATGCCACTACATGGCCCCCTATGTACGTCACTGGCAGTCATCGACTCATGCGCATGTCGACTGTGTCGCCTGTCACGACTACGGTACAAGCGACCTGGCTCTGTCGACGATGAAATACATATTCGGCACCTACGATACCAGGCCGAAAGCGATTGTCGACGATGAAAGCTGCCTGGCGTCGGACTGCCACGACCAGGAGACTCTGGACGAGGAGCAGGAGTTCCGCGAGGGGATCATGTTCAGGCACAATGTCCACCTGGACCGGAAACTGCGCGGCGGACAGCTTCGCTGTACCTCCTGTCATAACCAGATCGTCCAGTACGAGGATGAAACCATCGGCCATATGGCTGTCAACGACAAGAGCTGCTTCGTCTGTCACTTCAAAGATGCCGGGCTGGGCGAGGCGATCACCGGCTGCAACTCCTGTCATGGCATGCCGGAGAAGACAGTCGAGCACGCCGGCTTTGCTTTCGACCACGAACCGTATCTAAAGCTGGAAGTCGAGTGCAAGCAGTGCCACGTCGATATTGTCAGGGGGGATGGTTCGGTGCACGAGTCGCGGTGCCATTCCTGCCACGTGGAGCGCTACCAGGAACAGTATTCGCGTGAGGAGCTGCACGATATTCATGTTTCGACAAACGGTATCGACTGTTACAAATGTCATTCCAATATTGAGCATGGCAATTTCGGGATGGTGAGCGCGCTCGACATCCAATGCGAAAGCTGCCATTTGCGCCAGCACAACCAGCCGAAACAGATGTACATGGGCATCGGCGGTAAGGATGCTCCGGATATGCCCAGTGAGATGTTCATCGCCCAGGTGTCATGCACCGGCTGCCACACGCATATAACGCCGGAGGGCGAGATCATGGCGCACCAGGAGAAGAAAGAGGCGGGGCGGAATTCATGCGTGACTTGCCACGGCGAGGGTTATGACCTGATGTTTGACAACTGGCTCGCCGGTTCCAAAACGGTACTCAAGGAGTACAAGTCGTTCCTGTCACAGGCTCGCACCGACTACAACAATGCCGGCGGCGGCCGCAAGGCCCGAACGCGGGTCAGCACCACTCTGACCCGGATGCAGGACAACTACAATTTCGTCCGCGAGGGGCATATCCCTCATAATATACAGTACTCGCTGACTCTTTTGAACTCCAGCGCCGACGAGTTTCAGGCGGCCATGAAGGCGATAAACAAGTCGTACAGCCTGTCCGGTCGCCCGGCGAGTATCACTCCCGAGGGAAGCTGCGCGGTCTTCTGTCACGGACCCGAGTTGCGACCTGAGGAAGTGACTTACGACGGATCCGATTTGCCGCATGAAATGCACGTGACCGATCTGGAGCTTGGTTGTGAAAGCTGCCACTCGGTTACGGAACATGGAAAAACGAAAGTGAACGAGACAGTCTGTTCCGACTGTCATTAGACCGGGAATAAGATTATTAGTAACATATTTGATTTGGTGGGATGTAAAATGTCTGTAACAAGAACTCTGATTTTTCTGCTGTGCGTGGGGCTGGCCGTGTCGGTTCAGGCGCAGGAGGACAACGGGACATGTCTCGACTGTCATGCTGACCCGGACCTGACGGGGTATGATTTGAGCGGGGCAGAGATACCCATGTTTGTGACCGAAGCGTCGCTGGACTCTTCGGCTCACGCCGGCATGAGCTGTATCGACTGTCACGTCGACCTGGAGGGGTTCGATGATTACCCTCATGATGAAGACCTGGCTCCGGTCGACTGCTCGACCTGTCACGATGAGGTGGCGGAGATATTCGACCAGTCGGCTCACGGGGTGGCGTCGGAAAACCCGGCTGCACCGAGTTGCGCTTCATGTCACGGCACCCACAATATCCTTCCTGACAATGACGCGAATGCCACCACCTCGGCGAAAAACCTGCCGATAACCTGCTCCAACTGTCACCACAAGCAGGTACTGACCGACGACCCGGATATTCGTATTACCGACTCCTTCGATCGGTATATGCGCGGGATCCATGCGGAAGGTATCGCCAAGGGTATCGGTTCGGCCGCATCGTGTAACGACTGTCATGGAATCCACGACCTGAAGAAAGCGTCCGATCCGAAGTCGATGGTCAACAAGATGAATATCCCGCAGACCTGTGCCAAGTGTCATAACGATATCTTTATTCGTTATCAACGGGGTATTCACGGCAAGGCTCTGGCGGTCGGTATTCTCGACAGCCCCAACTGCGCCGACTGTCACGGTGAGCACGAGATTCTGCAGATCGATGACCCCGAGTCGCCGGTGAACGCCTCTAACCTTTCCGATTACGTGTGCGGCAAGTGTCACAATGATCCGCAGATTGTTGAGAAATTCGGTCTCGGAAGCGAGCGCTTCACGTCGTATCAGGACTCATACCACGGCCTGGCAGTCAGGGGCGGTTCGGTCAAAGCGGCCACCTGCGCCTCCTGTCACAAGGCGCACGATGTGCTCCCATCGAGCAACCCGGCCTCATCGATCCATCCGAATAACCTGACCGAGACCTGTCAGAAATGTCACCCGAACGCCAACTACGCCTTCGCCGCGAGTTATTCACACAATATCGCGGAGGCCCAGTTTTCCGAGCTCAATCGCGTAATTGAAGTTATCTACATCATTGCCATCGTGCTGATTATCGGCGGTATGTTGATTCACAACGGCATCATTCTGTACAACTACATTCTTGAGAAACACCGCCAGAACAAGAACCTGCCGGTGGTGCAGCGATTTACGTTCAGCATGGTGTACCAGCATATGGTGTTGAGTATAGCCTTCATTGTGCTGGTCATAACGGGATTTGCATTGCGATACCCAGATGCCTGGTGGGTTACGATTCTGAACTTCTTCGGGATTTTCGAGTCCACGCGCTCGGTCATTCACCGGATGTCGGCGGTGTTGCTGATATATATCTCGTTTCACCACGCCCTGTTTTTGTTCTTCACCAGGACCGGTCGCTATCAGCTCAGGAAAATGTGGCCGTGTATGGCAGACATGACGCAGATTATCCAGAACCTGAAATACTACACCGGCCTGTCACAGGAGAAGCCGCGGTTCAACTACTATGACTACACCGAGAAGGCGGAGTACTGGGCGCTGGTCTGGGGTACGATCGTGATGGCCATGACGGGGCTGATCCTCTGGTTCCCGACCGCGTTCACCGCGTTCCTGCCGGCCTGGGTGGTGATCGTGGCCGAAACGATTCACCTGTACGAGGCCTGGCTGGCCACACTGGCGATCGGTGTCTTCCACTTCTTCTTCGTGATCTTCCATCCGGAACAGTACCCGATGTCATTCACATGGCTGACCGGCAAGATGGCTGTCAAAGAGGTGGAGCATCACCACCCGGCCTGGTACGATGAGATCAAGGCGGAGTTGGAAAGCGAAACGGCCGGCCCCGAAGAGGGATCGACCGAAAAGTCCAAACCAGTATCCTGATTTAATCGTTCGAGCGAATGATAAAGAAAGGCCCGATCGCTAACGCGGTCGGGTCTTTATCGTAGCATGTATATAGCGGGCCTCGTCTCAGGAAGGCGGCTCAGTAATCCGAAGTGTCGTTGATGGTGTCAGTTGTGTCATAGTCGAGAGTCTCCTCCTCCCAGTACAGTTCCGATTCCGGGTCGTCAAACGGCATAAGGTAATCCATGGGGCGAATAATGATTTGCTGCGCCTGGCCCTCGCGCTGTATCTCCAGCGTGGCGCCCCCCTCGGGCAGACTCTCCAGGATATATGTGACCAGTTGCTTTTGATTGCGCACGATACGGTTATCAACGCGTCGGATAACATCGCCGCCCAGCAGCCCGCAGGCATAGGCGAGGCGATAGGTGTCGATCTGATCCACCACCAGATAGCCGCGGTCGTCGATTCGGACCGAAAAGCCAAGCTGCCCCTTCAGCGGCAGGCCCTCGATAAACCGCCGGGGCGGCTGGCGGTCGGCGGCGGTGGGACGTTTCGGTGTCCGTGTCGCCCGCACCAGCGCGGAGTTATAGCCCTCGGCCGCCACCCAGTCGACCAGCGGATGGTCCGGTGTGAGAATCCAGCCGTCGGCAAAATACCTATCGAACACCTCTCGTCCGGGGGTGCGCTGCTTGAAGAAGGCCGATTTCCAGGCACCACGGGCGGAATCGACGCCGATCAGGTTCTGGGCGGTAGTAAGAGCCAGCAGCATGGCCAGGTTGTCCAGACGGTACGGTCCCGGTCGCATGAGGGGATGGTTGGCTATCGGCAGATAGACATTGTCGTGCGGCTGGTACGACTGGGCCAGCATCCGCTTGGACAACTGAAACAGGAGATTAAGCACCATGCGATTGTCGGTTGGGACCGCCTCAAACAGGCCTCGGCGGTAAATTCCGCCTACCGGGAGAATCAACGGGTCGGAGGAACCCATGCCGAGGAAATAGCGTACCAGATAGATATCAAAATCGGTTTCCTGCCAGTCAATCCCGGAGCATTCGGTAAGAATGTGAAGGATAGTATCGCCCTGTTGCTCCCAGAAATTTATCAGGGCGCTGTCATGTTCGGCCACCCAGCGTATATCGCGCCGCACCGAGCGAGTGGCGTAAACCTCCGGCAGCAGGTCCGCCTGAAGGCTCGGGCTGTGGTCATTGATAGTCACCCGGGGGATAAACCGGTCGTAATTGAAGATCGAATAATAGGTTTCCTGGGCGAGCGCGCTGCCCGCGACCAAGACTGCTATAACAAGGATTAGGCTCTTTTTCATCATGGCCCGAAGATAACAGGTATCTCACACGGGGCGCAAGGCAAAATCTATTGCGGGCCAATCGGCTGGGGGGGATAATCCGGCGGCGGAGCCGAATGAATCATGATCCGTCCCGGTTCCAGCAGCTCGAAATAGAAGAGCGTGTAAAGGCTGCTGAAAAAAGTGCCGATATAACCGCCAAGTATCAGCGAGATAGGCAGCCCCATAAACAGGCCGGCGATAATCGCCGCGATTGTCCCCAGACCGAGCGCATAGACCGCGGCGGCTATCGGTACGCCAAAGATGCCCCAGACAATCAGGCCGAGAATACCGAAAAGAATGGTCAGGCCGATATAGATCAGCGTGATCAGGAAGACTTTCGAGAGGTTGGCCTTGAAGAGGATATGTGCTTCTTCAAGGCCGTTGCCGATTGAATTGTCGCGCACGGCTATCGAGCGCTGGGTCAGGCAGAGCATGTTGCCCGACCAGAAAATTATGACAATAACCGCCGGTATCGCAACCAGCAGAGACAGGATGCCGAGGGCGACATGCAGAAAAAAGCAGAGGGCCACAAGGCCACCGCAGACACCGATCGTGAGCAGGATCAGCATGATATACAGGATGGTCATTCCCAGAAAGCGCAGGAAGTACCCGACGCCCTTGGAGAAAGCCTGTCCGAAACGATAGACCCCGCCCCGCTCGATCCGGTTGACCGAGTCGATCAGCCCGGCCTCGGAAATCAGGCTCATTACAAAAAAGACCATGCCCAGCAGGACGAACCACAGGATCAGCGGGACAAGCAACTCCTCAGGGAAAGAAGGAATATCTAAGCCGTACAAACTTCCGGAGCCGTTGGCATTATCGATCAATCCATCCAGGTCGAGGTTGAAATAAGATGATCCGCCTCCGGCGAACAGCCCGAAAAACCACAGAGACTTATGTCGCCAGGCGATCTGAAACGCTCTATTGATGAGTTTACCGTATTCCATATTTGATTACCCCTGCCTGAGAGTTACTCTGATTGTATCATAATATTCGATTGATGGTGATTCATACAACCAATATTTTTCCTGGAAGCTGGTATTTGGTCATTGTTTTTGGTAGTTTAGAGCCGGTTGTTCACAAATAAATGCGAGAGAGACATGCGGTATTTCTTATCAATGGCAAGTTTTTTTCTGCTGCTGGCGGTGGTAGGTCTTGCTGGCTGTTCATCTGAAGCCGATCAGGCGGCCGACACCACTCAGGCGGCCGAGCCGTCCGACAGCCTGGTTATCGAACTGACCGGCGCCGATTCGGCCAGCGTGTATGAGCTGCTGATGGCCGCCCACCGGGTGGAGACTATCGAGTCGATGGCCGGAGCGTTTGTTAAAGAGATCGATTCGGTCGAGAACGGCCACGGCTTTTTCTGGCTCTATTCGATCAACGACAGCATGGGTCAGGTCGCCTGCGACAAGTATATCACGCGCGATGGTGACCGGGTCAAGT
>DAOWIC010000061.1 GCA_030641085.1 Calditrichota bacterium | reverse complement strand
GCCATCGACATTGATCGGCAGTTTCTTGCCCAGTTTTTCCGCCAGTGTCTTCTCGATCGCCTTGCACAACTCAATATGTTTACCCTGGTAACCGTGGCGGTCGGCGATCTCGAACAGCTTGGCTGTGCGCGGGTCGACCGTGTGCAGTCGGTGGCCGAAACCCGGCATGCGTTTCTTGGTCTCCTTGAGCCAGTCTACAAGTTTGGCCGCCAAAGCATCGGCTGCCTCTCCCTCGTGTTTGGCGATCCATTCCTGCATGATTTTGGCCGACTGCTCTATCGCGCCGCCGTGGGTGTCGCCGATAACAAGCACGCCGCCGGCGATGGCTGCATTGAGCGAGTTGCCACCGGAGACGACAGTCCGGGTTCCAAGCACGGATGGCGGTGACGCGCCATGATCCATCGACGAGACCAGAATGGCGTTCATCAATTCCGCCTCGGCTTTAGAGGGCAACTCACCTTTGAGGATCAGGTAGACCGCTTCGGCGTAAGATAGTTTTTCCAGTATCTGGGTGATCGGGTAGCCTTTGATGTTTATCTTGCCCGGCCCGATATTGGTGATCGAAGTTTTCCAGGTCTGATCAGACATATCCGAATCCCTTATTAGACTTATGGTTAACGGTTCATTCGCCGGCTGTGCCGGCCTCAAAATCCATCTCCCTGATGACATTAAGCCAGGTATTTTCAAGGCTGTCGACGCTAAAACGGAAGATGCTTTCTACAGTGGTGTCAAAATCCTTGTCCGACACATACAGCGAATTCAGCCCGTTGATGCCGTAGAAATATACGATAAAATCAACAAAAGAGGCTGCCATCGCCGACTGGACCCGTTCGGTGTTGGCGTCAATCGTCGTGTCGACCGCAAGGTCTCTCAGGTGGATAAATTCGCTGTTGTTAATATATTCCAGCGTCTTCACGTGGTAATTTTCGCCGGTGTTATCCAGAAGCGCCAGCAGGCCATGCTTGAGGAATTTGTGCCACGGCTCTGCCGGCTGCCAGCGCGGGATGAGGTATTTCACCATCGGCAGGCCATAGTAACCCGGCAGCCAGAAATGAAGCCCGAGACTGTCGGCGAACGGGTAATCCTCGCCGGTCATCTTCCGCCCCTGACCGAAGCCGGTGTAGAAATATATGTTGACCGTGTCGGTCGGCGGATCGATACCGAGAAACAGGCAGTCCTGACGCATGACGGCGGCATACCGGTTGGCCATGTCATACAGATTGTCTGCGTGGGGATGTCCCTCGGGATAGAGTATCTTGATATTGCCGTAGCTGTATGTTTTCCAGTCGGTGTAAAGGGTGTCGGCAGCCACGACCGGCTCATCAACGGCAGAGGTTTCATCATATTCGTTGCCGCAGGAAACAAGCATTGCTGTTATGAGCAACGACATCAGAATGAATGTTCGGCTAAATGGATTCTTAATCATGTTCTCGGATCACCCCGCTGTATCGGTCAAATATCCTATTTTCTAATCTGTTATCACTTAATATACTTGGCTAATATATATCGGCTTACAGAGGCTGTCAAATCGATTATCATCGTTAATTTTTTCACAAATGACCTTGACTTGAGGGACACTTTCCCCGACCTTTGCTGTCAGGTAATAACAGACGGAATTGGCGCCCTACCCCGGAAGATTCCTTGAGAAACGGGCGGAAATTGCTTATGCTGTGCCGTGACGTTAAGGGCTTTTGAGCAGAGTTAATGAATCTATCCGCGATGCGATTTCAACCTCCAGCAATTTCCGGCGGTATCATAATAATAGTCGGGGGATACGGTAGCGGCAAATCGGAAGTATCCATCAACCTCGCCAGGTATCTCGTTACCAGTCAATCAGAAACGACTGGCCCCGTATCGATTGTCGATCTGGATATTGTCAACCCGTATTTCCGCTCCCGGGAAGCTGCCAAAGAACTTGAAAAGCTCGGTATCACATCGGTCAATCCCAGCGGCGGACAATTTTACGCCGACCTGCCGATCATTCTGCCCGAAATAAAGGGCACTATCGAACGGCGAGAAGGCACGGTGGTGCTGGATGTGGGCGGTGACGACGCCGGTTCACGGGTACTGGGATCGCTGGCCAATGCGTTCGAGGGCGCCGAGTACGAGTTGTTGTTTGTGCTCAACGCCAACCGGCCGTTTACTGCGACGGCGGAAGGCTGCCTGAAGATGATGAGTGAAATTGAGACCGCATCGCGTCTCAAGTTTACGGGTATAATCTCCAACACGCACTTGCTGGAGGAGACAAACGAAGAGACGATTTTGGACGGCCTGAGACTTTCACACCGCGTGAGCGACGAAACCTCGCTGCCGGTACGGTTTCTCAGTGCCCTTGAGAATATATTAGATGAAATAGATCCTAAGCTGATAGATGTTCCGGTCCTGCCGCTTAACAGGCTGCTTTTGAAGCCCTGGGAATAGCGGTCGACCGAGACAGACGAAAAAGTAAAGGAAACATTGATGCCCGGAGTTACAGTCGACAAGAATCACTGCAAAGGTTGTGAGCTCTGTGTGAAAGCGTGCCCCCAGGGAATCCTTTCGATGTCTCGAAAGTTGAGTGTCCGGGGGTATTATTATGCCGAGGTTCATGACAGTTCCCGCTGTATCGGTTGCCGGATATGTGCCATCACCTGTCCCGATGTCGCTATTGAGGTCCACACGCACGGTACGACCTACAGCCTCTTCGAGTATTAACGGAGGGATGAGAGAGGATTATTATGGCGAGAGTTTTGATGAAAGGAAATGAGGCTATAGCCGAAGCGGCATTGAAAGCCGGCGCGGAAGGTTACTTTTGTTATCCCATCACCCCCCAGTCCGAGGTGGCCGAATATCTGGCCAAACGGATGGACGAGGTCGGCGGTCTCTTTCTCCAGGGAGAGAGCGAACTGGCCGTAGCCAACATGCTCTTCGGGGCAGCGTCGACCGGCAAGCGGGTCTTCACCACCTCATCGAGTCCCGGTATCAGTCTTATGCAGGAAGCTATCTCATACATGGCCGGCGCACAGTTGCCGTGTGTGATCGTAAATATCATGCGCGGCGGTCCCGGACTAGGCGGCATTCTGCCGGCGCAATCGGATTATTTCCAGTCGGTCAAGGGCGGCGGTCACGGTGATTATCGCCTGCTGGTTCTGGCCCCCTCCACGATTCAGGAAAGCGTCGACCTGATGATGCTCGCCTTCCATCTGGCCGACAAATACCGCAACCCGGTCATGATGATTGGTGACGGTATGATCGGCCAGATGATGGAGCCGGTCGAGTTCCCCGACCACTACGAGGAGCCGGAGCTTCCCGAAAAGAGCTGGGTCGCAACCGGCGCCGTAGGCCGCAAACCACATGTCATTAAGTCACTCTTCCTCGATCCGTACATGCTGGAGAAAAACAGTTGGGAACTTCACGAGAAGTACGATCAGATGAAAAAGGAAGAGGTGCGTTACGAACTGTACAAAGTGTCGGCAAAGAATAAGATCATGATTGTTTCATACGGTACGACGGCGCGAATCTGTCAGACCGCTATCGATCAGTTGGAAAAAGAAGGCATCTCGGTCGGTATGTTCCGACCAATCACTCTCTTCCCCTTCCCGGAGCCGCAAATCCACAAGGAAGCGATCAAGAAAAACATCAACGACGTGCTGGTCGTCGAGATGAGCACGGCCCAGATGATGGAAGATGTTGAGAAGGCGGTCCTGGGCAAAAAGCCGGTCAACTTCTTCGGCCGCACCGGCGGCGTTGTGCCTGCTCCGGAAGAGGTCAAGGAACAGATTATGATGCTGATCGAGAAACAGAAAAAAACAAAAGCAAAGAAGAAAGCGTGAGGTCGGCTATGGATCAGCAGAATCAGACTATATTCGCCCGGCCGGACGCGATGACGGAGACGGTTACCCACTACTGTCCCGGCTGTACGCATGGTATTATCCACCGGCTGGTAGCCGAAGCGCTCGATGATCTGGGTGTCAGAGAAAATACGCTCGGGGTGGCGCCGGTTGGATGTTCGGTGCTTATTTATAACTACTTCGACACCGACTTCCTTGAGGCTCCGCACGGTCGGGCGCCGGCCCTAGCGACCGGTTTTAAGCGGATGCGCCCGGACATGGTTGTCTTCACCTACCAGGGTGACGGCGACCTGGCCTCGATCGGCATGAGCGAGATCATTCACGCCGCCAACCGCGGCGAGAAGTTCACAACGATATTCGTCAATAATACCATCTACGGCATGACCGGCGGGCAGATGGCCCCAACAACGCTGCCCGGCCAGGTGACGACGACCTGCCCGGCAGGGCGGGACGTCTCCCGGACCGGCTATCCGATTCGCATGGTCGAGTTGTTGGCGGCGCTGGCGACACCCGCCTACCTGCAACGTGTTTCGGTACACACGCCGCAGCATATTATTCAGGCGAAAAAGGCCGTCCGCAAGGCATTTGAATATCAGTTGGAAGATCGCGGCTTCTCTCTTATCGAGTTGCTCTCGACCTGTCCCACCAACTGGGGCATGACGCCCTCGGAGGCCAGCAAATGGCTGGCGGAGAACCTTCTCCCCTACTACCCGCTCGGCTGCTATAAGGACTTCGACAAGGCGGAGGGTGACAAATGAAACAGTATGAAGTGACACTGGCCGGTTTCGGCGGCCAGGGTATCATGACCGCCGGACAGCTTCTGGCCTACACCGGTATGGCCGAGGACAAAAAGGTCGTCTGGCTGCCCTCTTACGGTCCCGAGATGCGCGGCGGCACCGCCTACTGCACGGTAGTGATTTCCGATGTTCGCATCGGCTCGCCGGTCATCAACGCCCCACAGGGTATTTGCGTTTTCAACCGGCCATCGTTTGACAAATTCGGACCGCGGGTAGCGCCGGGCGGACTGTTTATCATCAACAGTTCGCTCATCGACGTTGTCTCCGACCGAACCGATATAACCCAGCTTCTGGTTCCCGCCAATGATATCGCGGTCGAAGAAGGCAATATCAAGGCTACCAATATCGCCATGCTGGGTGCTTTTGTCGGCGCCACCGGCGTGGTTGGGATTGACTCGCTGCGAGCGGTTGTCAAGGAGAAGATGGGCCACAAAAAGGCGATCCTCGATGTAAACATGGCAGTACTGGAGCGAGGCTACCAACTCGCCTTAGAAAAGCTCGGCCAGAAGGACAAAGTATGAACCACGATTTCAGCAAGCTACCCGAGATAATAGATCGTTATCCCCGTAGTCCAGAATCGCTGCTGGGGATCCTTCAGGATATTCAAAAGGAATACAACTACCTTCCCTGTGAGGCGCTCAAAAAGACCGCCGCGGCGCTCGATATTCCACTGAGCAAGGTGTTTCAGATATCGACCTTCTACAACGCCTTCAGCCTCAACCCCAAGGGGAAAAAAGTCATTCGCATTTGTGTCGGCACCGCCTGTCACATTCGCGGCTCGAAACTCATCCAGGACCAGATCGAATCGCAACTCGGTATCAAGGCCGGCGAGACGACCGAGGACATGGAATACTCAATTGAGGTCGTCGCCTGTGTCGGAGCCTGCGCCATGGCGCCGGTGGTGGCCGTTAATGACAAGTATTACGGCTCGGTCAAGGTCACCAACGTTAAGAAAATTCTGAGGTCTAAATAGCATGCATGTAAAAAACACTACGCAGCTTAAGCAGGCCCAGAAAAAGATCGTGGCCGAGCAAAAGAAATTCCCGAAGAAGGTTATTGTCTGCTGCGGCACCGGCTGCCTCGCCAACGGCGCCGCCAAGATAGTGGATGCCTTCAAGAAAGTTCTCGACGAGAGAAAGATCAAAGACTTCGCCGTGGAAGCCCTGTGCGAAACCGGTTGTCACGGTTTTTGCGAGCAGGGTCCGCTGGTGGTTATCGAACCACGGGGAACCTTCTACACCAAGGTGAAGCCGAAAGATGTCCAGCAGATAATCGAGCGGTCGATTGAGAACGACGAAACCATCGAAAAACTACTCTATACCGACCCGCAAAACGGCGAGAAGATCGAACGATACAACGATGTCTCCTTCTTCTCGCACCAGCGCCGGATTGCCCTGCGCAACTTGGGCAAAATCGCCGCGCACGACATCAACGATTATATCGCCGTCGACGGCTACCAGGCGCTGGCAAAAGTGCTGAAGAAGATGACACCGGATGAGGTGATCGAATCGGTCACCAAGTCGGGCCTGCGCGGGCGCGGCGGCGGCGGCTTTTCGGCCGGGCGCAAGTGGCGCACCTGCCGTGATGTCGAGTCGGATACCCACTATATCCTGTGTAACGGCGACGAAGGCGACCCGGGCGCGTTTATGGATCGCTCAATCATGGAGGGCGACCCGCACGCGGTGCTCGAGGGCATGGCGATCGGCGCTTATGCTGTCGGTGCCAGCGAAGGTTTTATCTACGTCAGGGAAGAATACCCTCTGGCGGTGGTGAACATCCAGAAAGCGATTGAATCGGCCGTAGAGATTGGCCTGCTGGGCGACAATATTCTCGGCACTGATTTCTCGTTCAATATCAAGATCAGTCGCGGCGCGGGCGCGTTTGTCTGCGGCGAGTCGTCGGCGCTGATGCGTTCGGTCGGCGGCGAGATCGGCGAACCGCGTGCGAAGTATATCCGCTCGGTAGTCAAGGGCCTGCATGACAAACCCTCGGTGCTGAACAATGTCGAGACCTTTGTCAACATACCGATCATCATCAACAAGGGCGCCGACTGGTTCGCCGCTATCGGCACTCCGAAAAGCACCGGCACCAAAGCGTTTTCGCTGGTTGGCAAAGTTCGCAATACCGGTCTGATCGAAGTTCCGATGGGTATCACCCTGCGCGAGATCATCTACGATATCGGCGGCGGTATCATCGACAACCGGCCGTTTAAAGCGGTGCAGACCGGTGGTCCCTCGGGCGGATGTATACCGGAGTCGATGCTGGACCTGCCGGTTGATTTTGACTCGCTGACCGAAGTCGGTTCGATGATGGGTTCGGGCGGCATGATTGTCATGGACGACCGCACCTGCATGGTTGACCTGGCCCGCTATTTCCTCGCGTTCCTTGTCGATGAATCCTGCGGCAAGTGTGTTCCCTGTCGCGAGGGTCTTTATCAGCTTCACGCTATTGTCAGTCGGATTTGCGACGGCAAGGGCGTGGAAGAGGATATCGAGAAAATGGAGAAGCTGTCGGAGATGGTGGTTCTCGGTTCGCTCTGCGGCCTGGGTATTTCCGGACCGAATCCGTTGATGAGCACGCTGAAGTACTTCCGCAACGAATACGAAGCCCATATACGTGATAAGCGTTGCCCGGCGGGTGTCTGCCGCGAGCTGATCACCTATGAGATAAACGATAAGTGTACCGGGTGCATGGCCTGCATCGCCGTCTGCGCCACGAATGCCATTACCGGCAAGAAAAAAGAGGTGCACGTTATCAACCAGGAACAATGCACCAAATGCGGCGCCTGCTATGCGGTTTGCATGCACGATGCCATTGAAGTCTTTTAGGAGAGCAGAATGGTAAATCTTACGATAAACGGAAGGGTCGTTCAGGCGAATGAGGGCGAGATGCTTCTTACGGTCCTGCGCCGCGAGAAGATCGATGTTCCGGCTCTGTGCCACCACGACGCGGTCGAGCCATTCGGCGCCTGCCGCCTGTGCGTGGTGGAGATCACCAAGGAGGAGTGGAACGGCTGGTGTAATTACGTTACCTCCTGCCTCTACCCGGTCGAGGAGAACCTGATCGTCAACACCCACGCGCCCAAGGTCAACGACCTGCGCAAGACGATCCTCGATCTCTACCTTGCCCGCCACCCCCACTCCCCTCAGATCAGGGAACTGGCCGCGGAATACGGCGTTACCCGGACCACCTACGAGGTGGTGCCCGAGGGTGATAACTGCATCCT
>DAOWIC010000034.1 GCA_030641085.1 Calditrichota bacterium | reverse complement strand
TGGATGTCGACGCGCAGTATGGTGCTTGTGTTGTTGTCCGCATCAGAACACGAACTCAGCCATGAGCATGTAAGGACGAGGAGTATGGTGATACGATGTACAATGACTGTGCGCATGGGTGTCACTCAGTTCTCAATGGAGGAGGCAGTTCCGTAGGGCTCTTTACCGGTACGTGCCGCCCTTGGTGGTAGGATGTCCTCGGGGACTCTCCCATTTTTATGGCGGCTTCGGGTGGCAGGCTCAAACTCCGTTTGGGCCTGATCTTGTACTCGTGAACCCCACCCCATGTAGAATCTGACGCTCCCGCCCGCCTATTCAAAGTCGGATTCGAGGTAATCCTCGGTCATCGACTGGCGGGTGATCTGCTGAGAAAGCCGGCGCGTGAATTCAACCGCCGAATTCTCACCGTAGACCTTCAGCATATGATTCATCGCGATCACCTCGGAAATAACCGTGATATTCTTCCCCGGCGAGATCGGGACTGTTACAACCGGTATCTCGCAGCCAAGAATGGTAGTCCGGCGTTCTTCAATGCCGAGCCGCTCGTATTGCTCGGCCTCCGACCAGAGAGTCAGATTCACCTCGACTTCGATCCGTTTCTGAAGGCGGATCGCTCGGATTCCGAACAACGCCTCGATATCGATTATGCCGACCCCCCTGATCTCCATGTGGTGCCCGAGGAATTCCGAGCCGGTGCCGATGATCACATCGGGGGCGGTGCGGGTGATTTTGCAGACATCGTCGGCCACAAGCCGGTGACCGCGCTCCACCAGGTCGAGCGCGACTTCCGATTTGCCGATACCGGATTTGCCGGTATACAGCAGGCCGACCCCGTAAACATCCACCAGTGTGCCGTGGACATTGATCGACGGCGCGAAGAAATGATCGAGATAAGCCGACAGACGATTGGTCAGTTCGGCGGTGGTCAGGCGGCTGGCGAAGATCGCCGTACCGTGCTCATCAGCGGCGGCAATCAACTCCGATGGTGGCGTGAGGGCCTTGGAAATGATCAGCATAGGAATATTGAACCCGAAAAGCTGGTCGGACATTTCCGAAAGCCGTTCCGGCGAGAGATCCTGAACATAGGCCATCTCGGTCTCGCCCAGGATCTGAATCCGCTTTTTGGCGAAACGATCCAAAAAGCCGGTCAGGGCCAGCCCGGGACGGTTCAATTCGGCGTTGCTGATCTCCTTCTTCAGACCACTGTCGTTGTGGGTCAGAAGCGTGAGTTCCAAATCCTGGCTGCGGGATTCAAACAGCTTTTCTACCGTGATGGTTGCCATAGTGTTGTCAATATATGGCGGCGGTTTAACCGAGGGCAAGAAAGAAAACTCAAAAAAAGAGGCCCCCTTTTCGAGGGCCTCGTGATGGAGGAGTTAGGCTAATGCCTGGAGAAATCCGTTAGTCCAGCTTTTTTCGCAGGTCTTTCAAGTCGTCGCGAAGCTTGTCGAGTTCCTCCTGAAGCTCTTCGTTCTTCTCGCCCTTCATCTGGCGCAGTTCCCGACGCATATCTTCCAGCTCCTCGTACAGGTCTTCCATCTCCTCTTTCATTTCATCCGAGTCGTACCACTCTTCCAAGTCATCGAAGTCGCCCAGAGTCAGGCCCCTCATGTACGGAATGTACAGGTCAAGATCGGGTACGCTGAAACTGCGGTGCAGGCGATGATCAATGTCATGATCGAAGTCGAAGTCAAATTCGAATTCATCGCTGATCCAGTGCTCGGCCTCGTCCAGTTCCGCCTTCAGAGTGAGCTCTTTTTTGTCGCGAAGAACAACCACCTCGACTTCATCGCCGGGCTCCATCTCGCGCACAACCTCCTTTGCGTCATGCGCGTCGTACACTTTCTCACCATCGATGGAGACGATGACATCACCGGCCAGAATGCCCGCCTTCTCGGCTGGGGTATCAGAACTCACTTCGGTCACCAGTGCTCCCCGACCCTTCTCAACACCGAAATAATCGCCAAGTTGCCGGCTGAGATCGCTGAGCATGACACCGAGGTATGCTCCACCCTGAGCATTGTAGTAATACAGGTCCTTGATCTTGGGTGCCCTGGGAGCTTTAGGGGCTTTGGGAGCCCGGGGAACGTGATGCGGCGAGAAGTAATCCGGATGGCGATAGGTATACGCTTTATCGGGGCTATGGCCGCGCGGACGCCCGACCAGGGTAGCTGTCAACTTATGCTGTCCATCGTCGCGAACGACTACTAACGTCACCTCGTCGCCCGGTTTGCTGTCATGGATAAGGTCGACCAGATCGCCCGAGTCGGTGATCTTCTGGCCGTTCAGTTCGATAATGACATCATCCTCCCGCAGACCGGCCTCTTCCGCGGGGGAATCCTCCAGCACCTCGTTGACAATGGCGCCCTTCTCGACCGGCAAGTCGAAAGCGTCGGCCATGTCGTCATCGACTGTCTGGAGCAAAACGCCCAGCCAAGCGCGATCGGAGGTTTTCGATGATTTGCTCACGCCGAAACTGAAAACCAGCGCTACGGCCAATGTTGCGATTGCTGCGATCTTTAGGAAATTTCTCACCACGTCCTCCAGTCACAATAGGATTATCAACTCGCTTATTAGCTTATACGAGAGCCCGGAGTGTAGGTTTCAGTGGTAGTGAAAGGTGGCCGAATTGCCGCCCGGATCAGTAATTGGACGGATAGATACGAAAGGCCGCCCCGGCCGTGATCGACCGCTGGTAGGGAAACTCCACCCGCTCGCCGCGGCCGACAGCTACCAGCGACATAGTGCCGCTGATCGGGAAAATGAGTGCCAACTGGCCAAAAACGCCCTCCGACGACCCCCCGCCGCTGAGCTTGAGCGCCAGATTGCCCACCGGACCATCCGGATTGGCGTAGGCCGAATCCTTGACATACGGTCTGGTGTAGTAAGAAATACAGCCAAACCCCTGATCGACATCGGTTTCGGTCAGTGTCTCGTAATAGCGATACCCGCCCCCGATAGTCAATTGTCGCGAAATCGGGAGCGACAGGCAGAAATCGGCGATAGCCGTGTTTTTCGGCTCGGAACTGCCGGAATAGCGGGTACCCGCCATCACGGTCAGTACCGGGCCGCCGATCGGGCCGTCCGGATTGTGCCCGATTGCACGATTGGCCGGGTCTTTGGTATAGAAACGAAATCCGCCCTCGAATTCATAAAACGCCGTGTCCTGTTTGACTGCCGTAAAGCTCGTCATAAGAACCAGGCGCGAGGCCGCCACGACATTCAGCCCAAAATGGTAGCGCTGGATATCATCGGTCGAGCGGGTTGGATCGGTGGAAATGCTGGCGTAGTTAAACGAACCATCAAACGCCACCTGTCCGAGAAAGCCGTCTGGATGCGGGTTTTGCTCATCGACCAGTAGATAGACCTTGGCCTCATCGGCGGGCGGGACCGCATCGTCCGGCTTGACATCACCGTCTTGGCCCATGAGCGGCCCGGCGATAAGCAGGATAGCCAACTGCGACAGCCAGAACTTTGGCATTGTCTTCTTTGTCAGGGTTGGATTCCTTTCCATACGAACTATATCGGCCGTTATTATAATACGGTGTAACCGGAAAAACAACAGGCAGTTTGGATGGGGGCCAGATTGTCGGTGGGGCCTAAAAAGT
>DAOWIC010000133.1 GCA_030641085.1 Calditrichota bacterium | reverse complement strand
GGTGAGGCCACCCGCCGTTATTGATCAAATCCGTTTTATATGATATAGGCAATCAGGACCGTGATCCAGATAGTCGCGGCGGCGATATACCCAACCTTGCGACCGTTACCCACCAACAGTGAAACCGCAGAAACAACCATCGCGATACCGAGCCGGGCGGTCCAGAGGTTCAGTGATTCAATGTCGGCGGCATCGGCCAGCAACAGGATACCGGAAAGAAGCAGCGAGATATAGAGCAGCCACCAGGGCTGTTTTTTGACTTTCGTTTTCTCCGGTGATCCGGACCCAGTGGGAGTTTTCTTATCGACCATCGCTATACCCCTTGAGAAAATTCTCAATTCCCTTGCAGATCGCTTTGGCAACCTTCTTCTGGAATTTCTCGGTCTTCAACATCGCCTCCTGCTCCGGCAGGATCATGAAGGCGCACTCCACCAGCACGGCCGGGTACTGGGTGGGGCGGTTCACCGCCAAGTTGCCGTGGTACAACCCGTAATCACCGAGCCGAACCGACTGAACCATCTCTTTTTGAATCGCGCGGGCCAGCTTTATCGAATGCGGATGATAGTAATAGGTCGAGGAGCCGTTGTTGACAAACGGATTGACGCCATCGGGCAGGGCGTTATTGTGAATCGACACAAACAGGTCGGCGTTGTTGGCGTTGGCGATTGCCGGACGGTCATACAGGGCAACATGGCTGGCGTCGTCGCGGGTCATGATCACCAGCGCGCCCTTTGATTCGAGACGTTTCTTCAGTTGCAATGCAATCATCAGGTTCGCCTCCGCCTCGGTCAGACCGGTCGGACCGATTGCTCCCGGATCGGCCGAGTGTCCGGGATCGACCACGATCCGTTTGCCTTTCAACGACCGCAGATTGGAGGGCGGCCGGTTCAGGCGAAAATAGAACGTATTCCCCTCGTAGTAGCCGTCGTAACCCCAGAGGTCCTGCGACAGGATCAGCTTCACCTCGTACAACCCCTCTTCCGGCTGTGACCAGGTGGCCAGCGAAACGAGTTCATCGGATGAATTGTAGCGGATCCAGTCGGTGTCGGAGGTCACACCGAACAGTTGGATGCGTATCGTGCGGGGGTCCTCTTCGATTATGCGATATGGATGTTTCCCGGAGAGCGGGAACTGCACCGTGAGCGCGTTCGGTGAGCTCTCGAATCGCACCACGGAAAGATAGGACACCGGCGGAAGGATCCCGTGCGGCAGCGGTTCGACGGCGTCTTTATGCGCCCAGGCGGTCTGCGTTTTGGATAACTGTAACCGGTACCAGTTGCCCTCGGCGCCGGTCACGAGCGCTTCGACTCCGGCCGGCTGGAAGATAGAGAAGTATCCTTTGCGTGGGCGATGGCGCACGGTCTGTACCGAGTCGACAAAGCGGACAGTGAAAGGCAGGGCGGTATCATTGACCGTGACGACATAGCTGCTAATCAGGCTGTCATGCCATCCGGGATGGTTGTCAAGGTACTTCACCAACAGCAGGTCGGGGGAATCCTCAGTCGCAAACCAGATCCGGCTGTAGATCTCGCCGCGCGACGGCGGCACCACGTGATACATCAGACTGACATGCTCGGCGGTAACACCACGGGGAATGTCACAGAATCCGGTATAGACACCGTCGAGCATCAGCGAGTCCGGCACCGCGCCCGCCCCGAAGACCGATTCGCCCCAGTAGGGCTGAGTTCGGGGCGCGGTTTCGACCATCGGTACCGAATCAATCACCCCCGGTATCGAGAACCATGCCCGGCATTCCGGTGTAGCAACGATACTGACCACCAGCCTGTCCCCTGCGTTCAACACCAGGTCGCCGCCGGGCGGGTTGTACTCACCGCCGATAACAAGCGAATCGAGTTCTATCTGTTGAATCGGCTCCGGGGTTGTTATACAGAGAAGGCCGCTCAGGCGGTGGCGGATATCCTCGGGTTTGATGCTGGCCGGCATGCTGCGTTCGTTCAGATGGCGATAGCGCTTCTTTTCAACGAGCAGCGCCTCGAGTTCAAAAGTGACCGGCCCCAGCCCCACCGGCAGAAAAGCGATAAAACCGCCGTCTTCATGCACCTGCACATAACTGCCGTTGACAAACAGCTTGTAGGCAAGCGACTTGTTTTCGGCGGGGACATTACCCAGAACAAAAGTGGAATCGATCGCGGTGACAAACTGATCCGGCTTGGGATAGACGATCTTTATCGCGGCGTTCTTGTCGCCGATCTGATCCGGTTCGTACGAGGCGGCCGACACCGATAGATGTCCAACCAGCAGCGTCAGGACGATCAGGATTATTTTATTCGCTGATATATTTTTCGACAACATCACGTTTCAGTTTGGGGCCGCCGATAATTTCCCGGTCGACCTCGATCGACTCCCTGTCATACCTGATTCCGTGAGCGATATCATCTTTTAAAAGCAAGGGCCCGTCCAGGTCAAAATAATCAGCCTGGCTGGACATGTAAAGCGACTGAGCAATGCCGACCGATGATTCCACCATACATCCCAGCATGACCTTTTTGTCGTCCTCGCGCGCCTTCTGAGCCAGCCTGACACCGTTGAGAATCCCGCCGCTTTTTTCCATCTTGATATTAACGCCGTCGATATGCTCGGCATACTTTTCGTAATCTTTGAGCGTGTTCAGCCCTTCGTCCATGATCAGTTCAACCTCGGTCGACTTCCCTTTGAGATGCCGCCATTCCTGAACGAACTCGATCTCGGTCGGCTGCTCGATTATCCTGACCCCCTTGCGGGAAAGATGGCTAATCATCTCCTCAGCCTTGGCGCAGGACCAACTGCCGTTGACATCGATCCGTATTTCCTTGCCCTCAAGTTGATCGAGCGCATCGAGGATCATCAGGTCCTCCTCGTGACCCATCTTGATTTTGACAATCGGGTACTCGCAGGTTTTCAGCGCCCGGATCATCTCCGAGGGCTTGTCGACACTGATAGTCATCGAGCTCTTGACACCGACCGGGGTGCCCAGCGAGAGCACCTCCCACGGGTAGCGCCGGGTCTCACCGGAAACATAGTTCAAGAGCATGCCGACCAGAGCGGAGCGCGCGGTCGGGTTGATATCGAGACGGCTGACTTCCTCGATCACGGCCAGGTTGATCTCTTTCGCATTTTTCAGAAATTCGAGACCGCGGCGGATGTCGGCCTCGATCTCTTCGACCGTGGGGCCATAGTGCACCGAGCCGGCTGCCTCGCCAATGTAGCGGTTGTTCAAAATCGTCAGCAGGTTGGTTTTCACCTCCGTCTCACCCTTCGAGACGGCGAATTTCCGTTTCAGGGGAAGCGACAACCTGACTGCATCTAACTGAAACATGCAAGCCTCCTGGCCTGGTTGAAATCTCGATCAAGGTCCTGCCGGTAATCCGGTCCGCCCGGCGTGAGCGAGTTTACTCGCACCCCGCCGCCCCCGGCCGATGAGTGGATGACCCGGTCGGTGCCGACGGCGAACCCGACATGGCGTTTAAAAAAGAGCAGGTCACCAGTCTTTATACGCTCCCGCGCAACCTTCCGGCCGACCTTAATCTGGTCTTTTGTGTCGCGCGGAAGATAGACGCCGCACTGCGCCATAACGGTTCGCACAAATCCGGAGCAATCAAAGCCTGCGCTGGTAACTCCACCCCAGAGATACG
>DAOWIC010000280.1 GCA_030641085.1 Calditrichota bacterium | reverse complement strand
GGATGATTGACTTATGTATTCTCTGCATTCTATCTCCTGTCATTTAATAAAGATTATCGGCTGCTATTTATAGATACTTTGGAGGTTGTTGTCAAACGGATTGCCATTCGATCCGCCATTAATGGTTCAATATCTCTACACAGTTTGCGGCAGGCCCCGGGGTGGGGAACATCTTGTCGCTTCGTGGCCGGTCTATTAGTTAGACAATTCATTCGGTCTGCCGATTAATAGACGTATCAGAAATACCTTGACTGAGGTTTATTTGTTACTAAATTCACAAGGTACTTTTTGAAAGGACTTTGTAATGCCGCATGCAACAATCATTATCATAGGTGCCGGAGTTATGGGCCAGGGGCTGGCCGAGGCCATAGCAACTGCCGGACATGAAGTTACCTTAGTGGATAAGACCACCAAGCTGGCTGAAAAAGGTATCAGGGGTATCTCTGAAGCAATAGAAAGAGAAATTGGTCGATGGGGTTTGACCAAATCAGACAAAAGAGCAATTCTGGCCCGCATTTTTCCCTCCTCCGATCTTTCCGAGGCTGAAGACGCCGAAATCATTATCGAGGCAATTCCGGAGATTCTGGATCGCAAGCAGGCGCTGTTCGCCAAGTTGGATACAATCTGCCGCCCGGACGCGCTGCTGATCACCAACAGCGGAACGCTCTCGATCTCAGAAATCGCCTCCGCCACTCAGCGGGCGAGCAAGATCATCGGCATGCATTTCCTCAATCCGGTAACGAGAATACCGCTGGTGGAAATCGTGAAGGGCCTCAGAACCGACGACGAAACATTCCAGAAGGCGGTGGAATTCGCCATCCTGCTGGATAAGAAGTGGATCTGTGTCAATGAATATCCCGGTTTTGTAACTACCCGTATTATGGTGCCGCTGCTCAACGAGGCGATGCACGTATTAATGGAGGGGGTGGCATCCGCCGAGGATATCGACAAGGCGATGAAGCTCGGCTTCGGCTTCAATGTCGGACCGCTCACGATGGCTGATATGATGGGGCTGGATGTGGTCATGTCGTGGATGGAGAACCTGATCCGCGAGCTTTCCGACCACAAATACAACCCCTGCCCGCTGCTTCGCAAGATGGTGCGGGCCGGACACCTGGGAGTCAAGACCGGCTCAGGCTTTTTCCAATATGATGAGGACGGCAACAAGATCAACGGCGAGAGTGCTTCAGCCGAAGCCAAGCAGCAGGGAGTGTAAGCGATGAAAATACTGGTTATAAACTGCGGCTCGTCATCGGTAAAGTACCAACTGATTGACACCGAGACCGAAATCGCCCTGGCCAAAGGCATAGTATCGCGAATCGGTATGTCGGCCTCGGTGCTGACACACAAGCCATTCGACCGACCCGAGGTCACGATATCCGGCGAAATTCTCGATCACATCGTGGCTGTCGAATACGTCGTGACGATCCTCATGTCGGAAAACCACGGTGTTATCAAAGATCGGTCCGAAATCGAGGCGATCGGTCACCGGGTGGTTCACGGCGGCGAGGAATTCAGCGAATCGGCCCTGGTGACGCCGGACTTAATGTCGAGCCTGCGCAGCCTGATCGAACTGGCCCCGCTGCATAACCCGCACAATATTCGCGGGATCAACGCCTGTATGAAGACTCTGCCGGGTCTGCCGATGGTGGCCGTGTTTGACACCGCCTTCCACCACGAGATGCCCCCGCACGCCTACATCTACGGTATCCCCTACGTGATGTACCGGCGCTACGGTATCCGGCGCTACGGTTTCCACGGCACTTCGCACAAATATGTCGCCGACCGGGCGGCCCTTATGCTCGGCAAGCCGATCGAGGACCTGAAGCTGATCACCTGCCACCTCGGCAACGGCGCTTCGATAACCGCTATCGACGGTGGTGTTTCGATTGACACCTCGATGGGGTTCACGCCCCTTGAGGGATTGCTGATGGGCACCCGTTGTGGCGACCAGGATCCGGCAATTATCCTGCATATAATGGCCCGTGAAGAATTGTCGCTGCATGAGGCGAACACGCTGCTCAACAAGCATTCCGGCCTGGCGGGTATTTCCGGGGTCTCCTCGGATATGCGGGAAATTATCGAGTCGGTCGAGGAGGGACATGCAACAGCGAAAATCGCGTTCGATATCTATTGCTATCGTTTACGCAAGTATATCGCGGCGTACACGGCCGCCCTCGGTGGTCTGGATGCCCTCATCTTTACCGCCGGCGTTGGCGAAAATTCCGCTCTGGTGCGCGAGGCGAGCGTTCAAGGGCTCGGATTTATGGGTGTTGAAATCGATGCTGAGAAGAACCGCAAGGCGGTCGGCAAAGAGATGGACATCTCCACCGGTAGTGCCAAAGTGAAAACGCTGGTAATCCCGACCAACGAAGAGCTGGTGATCGCCCGCGATACCGAGCGAATCGTGAAAGAGTCTCAGGCGAAAAAATAACATTCGCCGATAATTAGAGTTACCATACGTGCCCGATCGCAACCGCACCGGGCACTTTTTTATGCCTTGCCTTTTGCCTCTCCCCGCTTGATCATCACGAACGCTATCAGCGAAACGACAAAGAAAACAAGCAGCGCCCAGGCGAGGCCGCCGAGGGTGTGGATGATTGTGCGATAGATCTCAAGACCCCATGTTTCTGCGGTCAGCACCAGTGGCTGAACATCCTCACCGGAGGTCGGCACAAATCGTTCCAGTTTCCATATGTTCACGCCCGACGATACGCCGATTACAAACAGCGCGAACGTAAGAAACTTGCGCCAGGCGACACTGATCTCTTCGCCGATTATCCGTGCGAAGATCTTGTCGATCGGGTTGCGAAAGAACATAACGACCAGGCCGGATACAATCAGAGCGATCACGAGCGTGACCACGAGCAGCAAAAGAAATTCCATGAGTCTCTCCCTTCATTAATGCTACAACAAATGCACTCGTGCGGACAGGTGTCAAAATAAAAATGCCGCCGGGTCCTAAGACCTGGCGGCATAAAATGTCGCACGGATCAGAATATTGTTACATATTCTTGATGATCTGCGTGGCGTATTCGGAGGTACCGACTTTCTTGGCACCCTTCATCTGCCGGTGCAGATCGTACGTAACCGTCTTCTTCTGAATCGTCTTTTCCAGACTCTTCTGGATCAGTTGCGCGGCCTTGCCCCACTTGATATACTCAAGCATCATAACCGCCGAAAGAATCAACGATCCGGGATTGATCACATCCTTGTCGGCGTACTTGGGAGCGGTGCCGTGAGTGGCCTCGAAGAGACCGATATAGTCACCGATGTTCGCGCCGGGAGCCATGCCCAGTCCGCCGACCTGCGCGGCGCAGGCGTCGGAGAGATAGTCACCATTGAGATTCGGCGTAGCCAGAACAGAGTACTCGCCAGGGCGAGTGAGGACCTGCTGGAAGATGGAATCGGCGATACGATCCTTGATGAGTATCTTACCCTTCGGCATCTTGCCTTTGTACTTGTCCCAGAGTTCGTCTTCGGTTACGATCTTGTTGCGAAACTCTTTGATGGCCACCTGGTAGCCCCAGTCACGGAAGGCGCCTTCGGTGAACTTCATGATATTGCCCTTGTGGACCAGCGTGACGGACGGCAGTTTGCATTCGATGGCGTGCTGGATCGCTTTGCGAACCAGACGCTTGGTCCCGGTGACGGATATCGGTTTGATACCGATACCGGAATCGGCCCGGATGTTGGTCTTCATTGACTTGTTGAGCCAGTTGATTACCTTCTTGCCTTCCTTCGAGCCCTTCTTCCATTCGATACCGGCGTAAACATCCTCGGTATTTTCACGGTAGATAATGACATTGAGCCTCTCGGGGTGCACCACCGGCGAGCCGACGCCCTTAAACCAGTGGACCGGGCGAACGCAGGCATACAGGTTGAGCACCTGGCGCAGGGTCACGTTGAGCGAACGGAAACCGCCGCCGATCGGCGTGGTGAGCGGGCCTTTGAGAGCGACATAGTACGACTTGATCGCGTCGAAGGTCTCCTGGGGCATCCACTCGCCGTAAAGCTCGTTCGCCTTTTCACCGGCATAGACATCCATCCAGGCGATCTTCTTCTTGCCCTTGTAGGCTTTTTCGACGGCGGCGTCAACCACGCGCCGGGTAGCCTTCATGATGTCGCGACCAATGCCGTCACCCTCGATTACCGGGATAATCGGCCGGTTGGGGATTTGGAGTTTCTTGTTCTTGACAGTAATGCGCTGCCCCTCTTTGGGGACAACAATATGCTTGTACTTGGCCATTTCATTCTCCTCTAGTAACCAAGGAACTTCAGATGCTTCTTATACGTCTTCGCAGAGGCCTGTAGCGCGGCTTTTTCGCTCTTGTTCAGCTTCAGTTCCACGATTTTTTCCACGCCCTTGGCGCCGAGGACCACCGGCACGCCGATGTAGATATCCTTGATGCCGTACTCGCCGCTCAGATAGGCCGAGGCCGGGAGCAGTTTCTTTTCGTCGTTAAAGACAGCGCGGCACATATCCACGCTGGCCGCCGCCGGAGCGTAGAAAGCCGAGCCGGTCTTGAGCAGCTTGACAATCTCGCCGCCACCGACGCGGGTGCGATCGGCGATAGCCTTGATCCGGTCTTTCGACATCAGTTCGGCGATCGGAATCCCGGCCACGGTCGTGTAACGCGGCAGCGGAACCATCGTGTCGCCGTGGCCGCCGAGGACCATCGCCTGGGTATCGGTCATCGCCACGCCGAGTTCCATCGAGATGAACGCGCGCATGCGGATCGAGTCAAGCACACCGGCCTGACCAAACACGCGGCGCTTCGGGAAACCGGTTGCCCTCTGCATGTGGAAGGTCATCAAGTCGAGCGGATTGGAGACAACGATAACGAAGCTCTTGGGAGCGAACTTTTTGATGTTCTTTCCGACCGACTTGACAATGTCGGCGTTTTTCGCGAGCAGGTCTTCGCGCGACATACCGGGTTTGCGCGGCAAACCGGCGGTCATGATGACGATATCAGAGTTCTTGATGTCGGAAAAGCGGTTGGTGCCCTTGACCATGGCGTTGTAACCCCGGACCGGTCCGGCCTGGGTCAAATCGAGTCCCTTACCCTGCGGTACACCGTCAATGATGTCAACCAAGACGACATCGGCGAAATTCGCTTCGGCCAGATACATGGCCGTCGTGGCGCCTACATTGCCGGCTCCGATTACAGCGATCTTTTTGTTCATGTTACCTCCGATTAAGATAGTTAGTATAACTAAACCAAAAGTTTCAATACTGTGTTGCCGGCGTCACGTACCACCGCGAGTCGAAATCGACCGGCGGCAGTGCCGGCATTGTCCAGCATTTCCTGCACATCATCCATCGGCTCATAAAAGACGCGTCGCACGGTGTCGGCATCCAGCGTGGAGTGCAGGCAGGGCCGTATTCGGCGACTCATGCTGTTCACCCGCGACAGCTT
>DAOWIC010000204.1 GCA_030641085.1 Calditrichota bacterium | reverse complement strand
GATCAAACCGACCGCTTCAGTCATCAGTCAACAGATCGACTACGACCGGATCATCCATGAGGCCGACTCCGCCGCGGCCACCGAGGAGGAAGGCTGGGATGACTGATCCCCCGCTCTCTCATGTCGGCATTGCTGTGGCCGATCTGGCCGAAGCGATCCGCAAATACCGACTGGTGACCGGATCTCCGGAACCTCAGATCCACGAAGTGCCGGATCAGAAGGTAAAAGTCGCCATTTTCGATACTGTCCCGGACTCAGAGACATCATCCGGTGGCCGGGTGGAACTGCTTGCTCCCACCAGCGATGACAGCCCGATTGCCAAATTTCTCAGTCGAAAAGGGGAGGGACTGCATCATGTCTGTATCTATGTCGAGGATATTGCAGCCCGGCTCGACGAACTAAAAGCAGCCGGGGTTGCGCTTATAGACGCGGCACCCCGTCGCGGCGCCGAGGGCAATTTGATCGCTTTTGTTCATCCCAAAGATACCAATGGCGTGCTGATCGAATTGGAGCAGAAGGTCAGGCGGTAGTCTGTTGACTCCGGTTCCGGCCGCATCGCCGGCAGGATTCATACTGTTCATGATTTAGTCGTCCGCACTCACAACGCCAGAAGTGCGCCTCGTCGGAAAAGGCAATAGTTTCGCCGGCTCGTTTGCGGCGGAAGGCATAGACCATAAACGCCACCAGTAAAAGCAGGGTCGCGATGAGATACCATCTGGATGGCGGGGCGGCGCCAAAAATGTCCGGCTCGGACTCGCCCAGATAAACAAATCCATCCTGCATCTGCCGTAACTGGTCCTTATAGAAGGGATACTCCTTCGCGGGGGCGCGTGCCCAGAGAGTGAATAGCATCTGGTGCCCGTCCGGATGACGGTAGAGCACACCCTTGAGGCGGTGGCTGATCCATTCGGTCACCAGCGTGTCCCGCGAGGAAAATTCGACGACAAATGATGCCCGGTTGTTATCGAAATAACCGGTGTTGGTCAGCAGCTTTGCTTCGGGCAGGGTGAGGATGACGTCATTGATCATTAGATCCACTGCCATCCGCAATTCATTCTCGTTGGAGACAGTCTCGTCGGTGGAGATGGCCGACTTGAAAATCAAAAGCTCGGCGGTCTCGTCATCATTGATGACCTGAAACGGATAACCGGCGCTGTCGGCTCCGACCGTCCACCCATCCGGCATCGGCAGATGCGCTTCACCGGCCAGTTCGGCAATGGTCTCGGCGTTGACAGCCTCAGCCATCAAGCAGATAGTCGCGATTGTGGCGAAAAGGAATCTCATATTGATATTATCGGCTGAATACAAAGATCTGCCAGACCGGAGAGAGCCGGCGGCCCGGCGGTTACTTGAACTGCTGCGAGCAGTTGACTACGATTCCAAGGCGCTTTTTGATGAACTCATCGCGGCTCAAGGCCGGCTCGTAGACGTACACCCGGCCCTGTTTGCGGCGTTTGAGAAGTGCCTTTTCGGCCAGCCGTCCGAGGACCGTCATGACAGTCGTGTAACGCAGCTCTTTCTCCGGCGGCAGGGCGTAAAGCGCTTGCTTGACAGTGACGCTCTTTTTCTCCCAGGCCAGTTCCATCAGCAACGCCTCGGTCGGACCGAGGAAGACGGCTGCGCCCTTTGCGTACGGATTGAAATAGAACGATTCAATCGACATGGATATCCCGGTTGCGCTTGCTATTGAAGAGCCATGAGATACCCAGGGCGATTAGCGCCACCGGCAGAATATACTCGCCAAGCTCGAAATGAATGACGTGCCAGCGGTCCAAAAGCAGCAGAATCCCGAACAGTAAAAACAGAAAACCCATGAACATGATTGCCTCCTCAGTGTCTACCGTCAACTAACACAGACAGACATGCCCTGTCAAAGTAAATTTCGGCGGCCCCGACGGATTCAGGAAATCTCGGTCAGCCGCTTTACAATCGTATCGGCGATCGCCTCGAGCATTTGCTGATCCTGGCGATTGAAAAAGGCGGGACGGCTGGAATCGATGTCGATCTCGCCCAGGCAACGCTCGCCATTCATCAGTGGCACGACAATCTCGGACCGGGTGGAGAGAGAGCAGGCAAGATAGCGCGGGTCGAGGTTGACGTCGTCAACCACGACCGTCTTTTTTTGCGAGGCGGCCGAACCGCAGATGCCCTGATTGAAATCGATCTTTTTGTGCGGCGTCTCCTCGCCGATATACGGTCCCACCTCAAGGGCGTTACCGCGCTTGAGGTAAAAGCCGGTCCAGTTGTAGCCGTCGGAAAAGCTGTCGATCAGTTCCGCCGCCGCGGCCAGGACCTCGGTCTCGGTTCGTTTGTCGGCGATGGCAATTCGAATGTTGTCAACCAATTGGCTGCGGGCGTCGTCAATCATAGTCTCTCCCTAATTGCGGTCAGATTTTCAATCGGTACTTCGGGTGGAATGGCGCATCCGGGGCCGATGATTATTCGGCTCGGGTCAAAACGCGCCTTGAGGCGGTCGATCTGACAGGTGATCTCCTCGGGCGAACTGTGCAGGAGCCAGCCGTTGTGGTCAACCCCGCCGATCAGTACCTTGCCCGGCAAAAGATCAAGGCTGCGGTCAAGGGAACGGTTGGTCGGGTCCTCGCTATCCCAGTTGTACAGGCGGCTGTGATAATCGAGCGGGGCCAGCTCGTCCAGATAATTGTTCGCGGCGCAGACATGGAACAGGTTCAGGGCGTCCTGACCGGCAGCCCTGATAATGCGCTGGTCAAACGGCACGCCCAATTTCTGATAGTCCTCCCAACTGGTCATGTCGCTGGAGGCCCATTGCGTTGTGGCGTAAAAAAGACCGTCGGCCCCGGCGTTTCTGAGTTCGGTTACAAACGTCTCAAAAGTCTGCGTTATCGCCTCAATAGCAGGCAGCACTTTATCCGGATACTCCCGGATTTGGTCGGCTAGCATCTGTCGATCCTCAACCATCCGACCGGCAATCGCCAGCGGCGAAAAGACGGTCATGAATACCGGCAGGTCCCGCCCGACCCGGCGGCGGATAATCGACACCACTTTCAGATGCTCATCGAGCGCAGGTGTATCCAAAGGCAGCGGTTCGATTTTGGCCCAGTCCTCAACCGATGTCACCGGGAAGCGCAATTTGGTATGCTTGACAAATTCCTCTCGCGAGAACTCGTGCTCAAAGCCCCAGCCCTCGACGTGGTAGTCGGCCCGGGGATTGATCTTCATGAAATCCCATTTGAACTGGTTCTGAAAATCAAGCATCGCCTCGGCCGTATCCCGGGCGTTGTGTTCTCGATGAAAAAAATGACGCCAGAATGAGGCCGCATATCGATCCGGCTTCTGGCCATCGAGAAT
>DAOWIC010000035.1 GCA_030641085.1 Calditrichota bacterium | reverse complement strand
GCCTGCACGTCCGATCCGGGTTGCCGAAGCCGACAGAAGTCATGCTGCCAGTGTGATTTTTATCGACGCGTGGTTCACGAGCAAGAAAAGCAGACTCATTTCAAATTTGCCTCCACCACGAGCTAAAAAGAGCCAAAAAACATCGGCTTTTCAAGGTAACGCCCCGCGCTATGAACGCCCCGCGGGGCTTTTTCTTATTCCCGACGGTCAACTATTTGATCATTCACACGGTCAGGAATTGATTGTCAGCAGTTAAACTTTTTCTTACCATATTCGTCATAGAAACAAACCCTAAAAATGTGGAGACGAACATGTTCCGAACAACCCTCGCGTTTTTCTGCCTGATTCTGTTGGCGGTGACGATGGTCTCCTGTACATCGCAACAGGATGAGACAGTCGCTGAAGTGGAATCGCTTCTTTCAAAGGGCAAGTATATCCCCGACATAGGCACTTTCCTGCAAATTGGAAGGAATACTCCGGCCGGGTATTCCTGGGATGGCAAGGATGTCTACTTCACTTCGGGAATGTCCGGAGCCAGTCAGGTTTACCGCCTCACAGAAGAGCGCTGGCCGTACCAGTTGACCACCTTTGAAGACGGAATCGACTTCTTCCGTCTTTCACACAACGGTCAGATGGCCATTGTCGGCGCCTCCGTGGGTGGCTCCGAACAATCGCAGTTGTACCTGATGAATCCCGAGACCGGCCGGGTGATACAGTTGACCCATTTCGATGATGTCCAGATGGGCTCGGTAGTGTGGGCTAAAGACGACAAGTCCGTCTTCTATCGCTCCAACGAAGCCAACGGCCGCGACTTCTTCCTTTACCGGATGGACGTCTTCACCGGTGACAGCAAGATGATCTTTGGCGAGGTGCCGGGTTACAACACCATCGGCGAAATATCGCAGGACGGCAACCTGATGATCATCCTGAATCTCACTTCCAACGTCAATGACGACCTCTACCTGCTCGACCTTTCGACCGGAAAACACGAGAAGCTCACTGAAGACGAGGGCGAGTTTCTTTACGATAATGTCACGATCATGCCGGGCAACAAGACGCTTTACTTAACCTGCAATGGTAACGACGACGGCATGCAGCGTATGGCGACCATGACCGTCGGCTCGCCTGAGGTGAATTATATCGATGACGGCTGGATCGACGCACGGTGGGAAACCGACGCCCTTATCATTTCGCGCGACTACAAATACATGGCGGCTCTGGTCAACGAGGACGGCTATGTTCGTCTGAAGATCCGTGAAGTTGCCAGCAAGAAAGAACTGCCCTCTCCCCCGCTCGACGGCATTATCAGCGGCGGCTATTTCGACCGCAACGGGTCCTGCCTGATCAGCTACAGTGGGCCGACCCGCGCTCCCGATGTCTGGCGCTGGAATCCCAACACGCGGGACCTGGAGCAATTGACTCACTCCATCTATGCCGGTATCGACCGCAATGTTTTCACCGAGCCGAAACTGGTTCATTTCAAAAGCTTTGATGATCTCGAAATCCCGGCCTTCCTTTACCTGCCGCCTGACTATAAAGAGGGTGAGCAGATACCATTTATAGTGCACGCCCACGGCGGTCCGGAAGGCCAATTCCAGCCGCATTTCTACCGTAATTTCCAGTACCTGATGTTGAACGGCTACGGCATCCTGGCCGTAAACCCCCGTGGTTCATCCGGCTATGGTCGCGAGTATCAGAACCTGGACAATTACAAAAACCGCAAGAATTCCCTGAAAGATTATAAAGCGGCGGCGGACTGGCTAATCGCCAGCGGTTACTCCAAAAAGGGCATAATGGGCATACGCGGTGGCTCCTACGGTGGATACGTCGTCTTAGGCATGATTACCGAGTATCCCGACCTGTTTTCGGCGGCCATCGATGTAGTCGGAATCGCCAATTTCAAAACCTTCCTTGAAAATACCAGGGCTTACCGCCGTGCGCTGCGCGAGTCGGAGTACGGCCCGCTTTCCGATCCGGAATTTCTCAAGTCGATTTCCCCTGTTCACAAAGCGCATTTGATCAAAACTCCGCTTTTGGTGATACACGGAGAGAACGATCCGCGCGTCCCTATAGGTGAGGCACGACAGATAATCAAAGCGGTACAGAAGAACGGTGGCGTGGTTGATTCGCTCATCTTCAGCAATGAAGGCCACGGCAGCGGCAAGCGAGTGAACACTATCACCGAGTACCGCAAACAGGTAGAATTTTTAGATCGGAACCTGAAAGTGCTGCAGTTGAAAAAGGATACCAACTGACCGTTCTAACAGCACGACAAGGTGAAGAGCCGGGTCCTGATACAGGACCCGGTTATTTTATTTGGGATAGATTGGCGTTCAACTTTATTCGCCGATGATTTTTATCAGCACCCGCTTACGCCGCCGCCCGTCGAACTCAGCGTAATATACCTGCTGCCAGGGACCGAAGTCGATCCGGCCGGCGGTGACCGGCAGGGTTACCTGTGATCCTATCAGCAAGTTTTTCAAATGAGCGTCACCGTTGTCTTCGCCCGTGCGGTGGTGCCGGTAATCCGGTCCCTTCGGGGCGAGACGGTCGGCCCATTCGTCGATGTCAGCAATCAGGCCCGATTCGGCATCGTTAACGTACACACCGGCCGTAATGTGCATCGCCGATACCAGAATCAGCCCTTCCTCAATACCGCTTTTGGAAAGGGCCTTCTCAATATCGGAGGTGATGTTGACATATTCACGCCTTTTGCGAGTGCTGAACTCCAGATAATCCGTGTAACTCTTCATTGGCTCACCATCGGTTTAAAGCTCAAAAAATAAGCCCGGGAACTGCTTCTTGAGTACCCGGACTTTATGCTTTGTCAATTTGGCTCGTGCTTAGAAACCGGTATCCACCCGGTCGACCCAGGATTGTACCGAGTACCTGCTCAACAGGTCGTTTTGAAGCGCTCTCGCCTCCTGCCATGTCTCAAACATGCCAATGCGAATGCGATGATAGGTCTGACCGTCGACCGTGACAGTAACCAGATACGGCTCATAGCCACGATTGGTGTACAGATCAATGACATGCTCGGCATAACTGCGTTCCTCGCAACTAGCCACTTGAACCGTGTAGCCGGAGCCTTCCGGCTGGCCCGGCATCGCCGCCGGCGGTTCCTCTTCCGGAATAGCTGAGGCATCAAGCACCGAGGCTCCCGTGTCTGCTGCCATTTCCGCCGAATCAGCCATCACCTGGCCGGCGGAATCCTCGTTGAGAAGCTCCTGCTCGAGCTTGGCCGCGTCTTCCTGTTTCTTGGAACACCCGGTCACCAAGAGCGCCAGCAGCATCAACAACAGTAAGTATCTAAAAAAGTTCATCGTCCCTCCGTATATCCCCTTCGTTATTTGCCATATTGGTCCCGGGCACAACCCGAACCTGATTCAAGTTCTATTAACAGCGTACCGGGCACACCTGTCAACTTAAAAAGAACCGTACGGCCAAAAATTAAATAGTTGAAAAGGACAATAAAATTGTATAAAATGATGCGTTATAAAAGGGATTGAAATGAAAACATACGATTCTATACTAGATTTGGTAGGCCGTACTCCGCTGCTTCGTTTGCGGACCGGCATACCGCCCGATGGGCCAAAAGCATTCGTGAAGCTCGAGTTTCTCAACCCGACCGGGTCAATCAAGGACCGCATGTGCCATCACATTATTATGAAGGCAATGAAATCGGCCGAATTGAAGCCGGGCGATACGGTCATCGATAACACCTCGGGCAACACCGGCTCAGCTCTGGCGATGGTAGCCTCTGTGATGGGCCTGAAAGCGATACTGGTAACCCCTGAAAAGACCAGCCAGGAAAAGGTCGACTTGATAAAATCATACGGCGCCGAGGTTATCGTCACGCCGGAAGATGCTCTTCACCACGATCCCGAGGGTTGCTACATGGTCGCCCGTCGTCTGGCCAAAGAGAACGGCTATTTTGATCTAAACCAGTACGACAGCCAGGACAACGTCGAGTCGCACTACGTCAGCACCGGCCCCGAGATATACGAGGATACCGACGGCAAGGTGACGCATTTCGTGGCCGGCATCGGCACCGGCGGCACTTTTTCCGGCGCGGCCCGCTATCTCAAGGATCGCAATCCGGACATCAAGGCTATCGCGGTGGATCCGGAAGGCTCGATTTTCGCCGAATATATCATGCATAACAAAGAGATCGAGGGGTACGCCTATAAGGTCGAGGGCATCGGTTCCGACGTCGTCACCAAGGCGATGCATCCCGATGTCGTTGACGAGGTAGTAACGGTGTCCGATAAAGACAGCTTTACCCGCGCTCGTCTGGTGGCGCGAGAGGAAGGTATCTGCGGCGGCGGCTCCTCGGGATCGGTGGCATTTGCGATGGAACAGATAGCGCAAAGGCTCGGACCGGATGATCTGATTGTAGGCATATTCGCCGATGCCGGTATCCGGTACTTGAGCAAATGCTTCAACGACGCCTGGATGCAGCGGCACGGCTATCTGCCCAAGATGGAGGCGCGAGGCAGATAATATGCGCACAATCCTCGCCCTGCTCCTGATCGGATTGCTTGTGACAACCTGTGCAGCGCCTTTGTTCGCACAGAAGGGCCTGACTTACGAAGAGCAAGTCTTCGATTTTGGCCATGTCGGAATCGACTTCGATATCAGTCACACCTTCAAATACACGAATTCGGGCGAAAAGCCTCTAACAATTACCCGCCTTGAGATACCGTGCGACTGCTCGAAAGTAACAGCGTCGGACAGTATTGTCGCTCCGGGACATTCCGTTACCTTTCGTCTGAAGTTCAGCACGCGAGATTTTTTCGGGCCGACTAATAAGTCGTTCAAGGTTCACACGGACAGTCCGAACCTGCCGGAGCTGATCTATTTTAACCGGGCTATCGTCGGGCAGTGGTATCACTACCTCAAACCGGAGCCGATTTCCATCTTTTTGCTTCCCGCGAAGACGTCAAAGCGTGTCACGATTCCTAACAAAGCGTTCGACCGGATCAGCTTAAGCGTGGTGGAACAGGCGGACGACATCTTTAGTGTGCGCATTTTGAATAACGACGTCAAAATGGGTAAATCGCTCGAATTTGAGATAATAGCACGTGATGACCTGCCACGCGGTACATTCTTGTCAAATGTGACAATTAAGATCGACAAAAGCGGCGATGACAAGCCCTCGATACTAACTATACCGGTCAAAATTGTTAGATTTTGACAGACTAGTCTCTGTTACAAAATAAAACTTCTTGACAATTTGAAACATATGTGATATTACTGAGGTGACTTACGAGGGTGACTCTCTGCTGTCCCTGGGTAGTTTCCTAGCCCCCTCTACCCAACCAGAGTAGCACCCTCTTTTTTTGTATCAGAGTCAACTACCGCCGACAACCGATAAAAAAAGCCGCCGAAATCGGCGGCTTTTTCTCTATAACTGATCTAATCGGTCAGGCTTTCTCGATGCAGTCCACGGGACAAACCGCGACACACTGAGGGCCGTCATCCTGATCTTCGCACTCGTTACAGGTATCCGCGATAATGACATAGATGTCACCTTCCTCAATGGACGAGGTCGGGCACTCCGGCAGACAGAGACCACAAGCTGTGCATTCGTCAGTGATTTTCATTGCCATGTCGTATTCCTCCAACAGTTAAGTTTCTGCTGTTTGCTCGGCTGTAAATATACTCACGTGTCGGATGTTGACAAGTTATTTTTTTGAAATCTTTTATAAATGCGACCCCGATACCTATTGCTGCCACAGCGGTTACGCCTGACGGCACATACAAATCCGTAATGTGTCACAAGGAGGACAGACTGTTGGGCGATGGTGTGCTACTGCGGACACGTGGCTGGCTGAGGCCCGCCGCGGTAGCTCCACTTAACCCAGTAAATGAGATCGGCGATATCGATGCGACCGTTGCCGTCCATATCGCACTCAGGATAGAAACCGGGCGGCATCTCACAGCCGGGCGGGGCGTGCCCGGTCAAAAACGACCAGTATGTCCATGCCACAACATCGGTGACATCGGCCATGCCGTCGTGGTTGAAATCACCCATTGCCCCACAGCAACTTACAGGCGCGCCAGCGATTGTTTCGATCAACGTCCGGGCGTCCAAGCGATCCATATACCACAGGTGAAAGCCGAAGAGATAGGTCACCCACGGGTCGTCGGTGGTCGTCAGGCCCACCACCTCTCCCTCAAACGGTGACGTATCCGGATACAACGACCGAAAAAGATGCGATGCATCGCTGTTGTCATTGGCAATGAAAGTCACCACAGCGGGCGGAGTTTCGCCGGACCAGAGACCGTCCAGCGCGGATGTAAATACATCGCGCGTAGTGTCATAACCGACTCCGGACCAGTCAGGATGGCAACCCTCAGCGTTGATAAAGCCGCTGACAGAATCATCGCAGGGCAGACTGCCGGCGTCCCGGCAATAGGCCGCCCCAACATAACGCGACGAATCGATACCGAAAAACCGCGCCACAAAGGTGGATTCAGCGACCGCGGCATTGACATCATCGGTCAACTCGAAGCCCGAGAACTGCGTCAGCCCGCCAAAACAGGCCAAATGCCCTCCGGACGTAAGGTAGCGCGTAAAACCTCTCGCCGAAAACTCGTAGTCAGGACTGACAATCTGATCGGTCAGACCGTCATCGACGATCACCAGTTTGTAGCGCATGAGGTCGCGCCATTCCATGCAAGTGTACGACGGCATACAGCCATTCACCGAATCGGAGTAATTGTATATGTCGTATTCGTAACCCCAGAGCAGGTTCTCATAGAACCAGTTGATGTACCCGGTTTCGACAAAATTCAACGGTGTCTCGCTGCCCATAATCACGAGAATATCCTTAACCTTGTCCGGTATATAATGGGCAAATATCTCGACCGAGAATTGCGATTCGTAGCCATATTGGTCAACCGCCGTCACCAGGTAAATCGAGTTGTCCACCGGCGCATAATCGATATATTCCACTGCCCCTTCCACAACCGCCAGCGGCTCCATAGCATAGTAGTAATAGGTCTTCTCATCGGCGGGAAGACCAAAAATAGCCCGGGGAGCGAGTGTTTCGGCCATGCATCCCTCGTCGTAAAACGCATGGTATACATCCGGAAGGACCTCAACACTATCGAAACGGTAGATATTATAGTGATCGATCACAAAGTCGGCCGGTGCGCTCCAGCGAACAGTTATCGACTCACTCTCTCGCAGAAAGAGGAATTCATCGAGCGTCACCGGTGCAGCCGAACGTTGCCCGGGACGGAACAGGATCGTCTGACCCGGATCGCCAACGGTTGTCGTCGTCCGGTTGGCCACATTGACGGCATACATCGTGTAGGGATCGAGATCATTGAAGGTATACGATGTCTGCCCGGCATCGACCTGGGCCACCAGTTCCAGTGTTTCCGGCGTCAGCCAGGGAGCAATCAATCCCGGAATGGGCAGGTCCTCCAGGGGAATCTCGCTAAAATATATGTCGTAGCCTTCGACATTATCAAACGCCCAGCCATCCCACTGGATCATTACGCTTGAGTCGGTCTTATCCGTCACCGAAAGCCCGATCACCGGATTCTCGGGACGTAATAGTGAATCAGCCAGTGAATCCGCCCAGGCGGCATTAACCAGCACTTTTGAGAAATCGAGACCGGCCAAATAGGAAGCCGGATCATTCGGCAAGTTGTTTACGTTGCCCGGATCGGTGTGCACCGAATCACCCGTAAAGATCGAGAAAACTATGCGTTCGCATCCGCCGGGTGGAAGATCAAACCGGCCGATCGACATGACAAAACGGGTATCGGCGCCGTTGGACAGATCGCTCATGAAAGGGTCGTGGTCCGGATAGAGCCAGTCCGGGTCGTCGGGCCTTATGGAGGCGGCCATAATCTGGTCATAATCCCATTCGTCAAACCACATCATGTAGTACTTGTTGACATCACCCGAAGGCGTGCCGGTTCCGCCGGTCTCAAAATCACGAAACGGTTTCTCAGGGGTAGCTTTCTGTCGCGGCCCAAAATCAAAGTCCTTCGTGCCATTGCTTACGTACCAGTTGAAACTGGAGTCGGTGACCGCAAACGATGTGCTCAGAAATTTGAAAGCAAATATCTTCTCGGCGATCCAATCCGCCGATAGATCGCCGTCATTGTCGACACAATAGGCAATTCCCTCGTCGGGGAGAGAACCGGCCAGATCATCAGTGTAGATCAACTCGAAATTCTGACCGATGTCGCAATCCATGTAAAAGCCGATGACCGCATCGCTGATAATCTCGGGCCCAATATTGGTCACAAGCATGTCATATATAACGATATCCTGAAACGGATCGCGCTGCCAGACATGCCCGCGCAGGCTGACTTCGATCGGTAGCGGGCGATGCGGCCGCCCAAAGTAATCATCGTCGATTCCCGTCGTAAACGTGTCCACATAACGCGCGCAGAACGAATAATCGGACACATACTCCAACTGTGTCACCGTAGCCTCGCTGGGCCAGTCCGGTGGATAGAACTCTCTTCCCGCCGGCGACCAACCGGAAACGCCGGTGCTGACAAGGGTGTCACCGTTGACAATACCGCCGATCCAAACCGCCCCGCCGAAGAGATAATCCGTTTCTCCCGGGAACGGCGATGCGAACGATGTTGTCGGCCATCCGGTATCGTTAGGTACGTTTTGAATGTGGTAATCGGCGCCAAAGATGCCAAAGCAATCGGCTGACATCGCTACGCTGTCGGTCACGAGACCGTCGTAAGTTCGGGGCCAGCATTCCCCTACCACCGGCGCCTGCTGCGAGGTCGGATCGGGTGCGGTCTTTGTATCGAAACCCCTTCCCCACGCCGATATTGCCAAAACAGCAATCAGGCAACCTGTCCACAACAGGATAGAGTTCGGGCTGTTCGCCTTGAGCATTCTTATTCGCATAGATATTTCTTTTCGGCCTGTAACAATGATGACGAACGAAGCTGCGTTATGTGCAAGATAAGGAAATATCCCGATCTGTCAATAAACTGTGCGGCCCGACCAATTTTATCTCGTCGAAATAAGCAAAAAAAGCCATCTCCGGCAAATACCGGAGATGGCTTCGATTGTTATGCCAACTTCAATCGTTACGGCTTACATCCGTTACGGACACGGCACGGGGTCGTCTCCCTGGTGGAATGACCAGTTGACCCAGTAGACGATATCGGCTACATCAACGCGTCCGCTATCATCCATATCGCACTCGGGCCAGAAGTTCTCGGGGTATTCGCACACTGGCGGATCTCCGGTACCAAAGGACCAGTTCACCCAGTCCACAACATCTTGGACATCGACGCGACCACTGTGATCGAAGTCACCACGGATATCACAGCAGTTTTCATCGATGAGCGGACAGATGTTCAGGGCATACTCGACTTCGACAAAGATCTGGTCGTACAGCCAGTCGGCCTGTAAATCCATAAACTGCGGCGGGCAGTTCTGTCCGACGAAGTTCAAGACCATTTCCCATCCGCCCGGCGTGCCGATCGGGTAATTGGGCAGCCAGAGCACTCCACCCGGGCTTTCCGACGGCCACGAGACTAAGAACTCATCATGCCTGATCGAGTAGTGCGGCCCGGAATTGATCGCCAGGTCATTATGCACCTCGGGGGCATGAGGCGGGTCACCGTCGAGAATCTCCTGATAGTCGAAGAACGGATCGGATACAAATATCCTCACCGGAGCTTCAGCCGTGGCAAGCGTGTCGACACCGGCGACCGTCAAATAGTGACCGCCGATACGCGACCAGCCGATCGGAGACTCCTGATCGGGTTGCCAGAAGCCAAGCAGCAGGATAACATCCTGGCTGCGCTTCACTTCTTCTCTGATGAACTCCCAATCGGGCATTTCAATCAGGTGAACCTCAAGCGAGTCTTCCAGGCCAAGGCCAGTAATCCAGCCGAGAACGCAGTTGTGCATCATGTGGATGTCGGTGCCGGCGGGACCGGTAGCCATGCAAGCGGCCAGCGCGTCAACAACCGGTACGACATTACGCGCATCGTGATCGTCATATGCCGCATCGCCCGACTCGATCAGCCGGAAGTCGTCATTGATTGCCGGTGGAGGTGGCGACTCCGGATTGATCAGGAACTGGAACTTGGAATCGAACCAGAAGAGGCAGTTGGCAACCGCGACCGGTCCACAATATGTGAATGGACCGAACTGGTTCCAGTTGGCCTGTTTCTGGTCGATGTCCGGCATCCCGTACGGAGCATAGTCCGGGTATCCCGGCTTGTAGTAAATTGTCGTGCCTTCTTCGCACGCGTCATCGACATCGTTCTGATTGCCGTCACCGAGGCAGGACTGCGCGCCTATCGGCGACGGGTTGCCACCGATCAGTTCACAGCAGAGCGGATCAAGATCGCGGCAAGTGCCGTCCGGCATACAACAGGCTTCCGGCATTGTGCAGCTCGCGCCCGGACCCTGAGGAGTACCCTGCAAAGTAAGGCAGCAGAGTGGATCGAGATTGACGCACCTACCGTCCGCCAGACAGCAGGCCTCTACGGCCGTACAATGATTGCCAACACCCTGCGGCGTACCACCAATCTCCACACAGCAAAGCGGATCAAGTTCCATGCAGGTACCATCCTGCATACAGCAGGCTTCTTCGCCGGTACATTGCGTACCGGACCCCATCGATATGCCACCCTGAGACGCACAGTCGTCCGGGTCGGTGTCTATGCAGGTATTATCCGGCAGACAACAGGCCTCGGTCTTGGCTTCGCAGGCGTCGTCAATGCCGTTTTCGTTTTGGTCGCCAAGACACTGCGTGGCACCGATCGGTGAGACCCAGCCACCGAGATCATCACAGCAGAGCACATCCATGGCCTGGCAAGAACCGTCGTCGAAGCAACAGGCCAGCACAGTTCCGCATGTCGTGCCCTCACCCTGCGGCACGCCATTCTGGTCGACACAGCAGAGCGGGTCAAGCATGAGACATCTGCCGTCATCCATGCAGCACGCCTCGCGGTCGGAACAGTGCGTGTCCAGGCCCTGCGGTGTACCGCCGAGCTCGTCACAACAGAGCGGATCAACTTCGATGCAATCACCGTTGGCCAGACAGCAAGCCTGGGTCGCGGTACAGAACATACCCGGACCCTGTGGCGTACCGCCCATTGAGAGACAGGTCGCCGGATCGGTATCAATACAGCTTCCGTCTTCGAGACAGCAGGCTTCGTCAACTAGCTCTTCACAGGCATCGTCGATACCGTTCTGGTTACCGTCACCGAGACAGGCCTGGGCGCCGGTTGGCGAAGTCGAGCCGCCCATGTCATCGCAGCAAATCGGGTCAAGATTGGCACAGGAACCGTCGGGGAAACAGCAGGCGAGCGGCGCGGAACAGACTGTCCCCGGTCCCTGAGGTGCACCTTGCTGCACGACGCAGCAGAGCGGATCCAACATCACGCAACTGCCATCCGCCAGGCAACAGGCCTCAAGAGCGGAACATGACGAGCCGGCCCCCATGGGAGTACCGCCCAACTCATTCACGCAACAGAGCGCATCCACCATCACACAACTACCGTCAGACAGGCAGCAGGCTTCAACTCCCGCACAGGTGGTACCGTCACCCTGATACACACCCATCAAATTCTGTCCACAATCAAGCGCAGTTGTAACCACACAGAGCATGCCGCCCCCGCTCGCATCCGGATAGCAACAGGCACCCTCAGGCTCCTCCAAGCCGCCGGTGATTACGAAGGCGAGATCAAGCGACTGAGAAAAATCGGGTGGTTCCCACATGTCGATCCACTCCAGCGCTCCCCACATCGCCCAGACAGCATCGTCGTTCCAGTGATTGATCGACGATTTCCAGCCCCAGGCGGTATTCACCGGGTCGGCCACAACAGCAGAGATATTCAGCCAGTAGATTGTCCCCTCCACTTGCTCAAACCAGAGTTCTTCCGGCAGGAACACATTGTACTGGAAATACTGCATGTGGTCTTCCGGTATCACCATGCCCGTGGCCGGGTTATACCAACCTTCCGGCGTGGCGGCAGTGATGGGCAGCTCAATCCACTGGTCCGGATAGATCTGCTGTTCCCACAGCGTCGCGCCGGGTAGGCTGTACGGGATAGTCGGCGGATCAGCCGGAATGTCGGCATGAATACTTAGAACGAAATAGAGAATCCCCCCTTGATCCCCATG
>DAOWIC010000118.1 GCA_030641085.1 Calditrichota bacterium | reverse complement strand
TCAACGTGACGATTCATATCATTGTTGTCTCTGATTATGTGATCCCAAAACCTGTTCCGCCACACACGACCCGAACGCAAGCCCTGCTGCTTGCGATGACGCGCGGCGAAGCTCATCTTGATTCTCTGGAGAATGTTCGAGACATTGCCGGCCTTGGGATCGAGGATCAGATGGAAATGATCCGGCAGGATGACGTGAGCAATTATCTCAAATCGGTATCGCTTTGATATCTCGGCCGCAGATTCCCGCAATAATGCGATATTATTGATCAGGATCGGTTGTCTGTCGTAGGTTACATTCGTGATGAAATATGCGGAGTTGTCAACGTGATAGCGGCGGATTTTGACCATGACGCATATTACAAAAATAGGTGCTGAAGTCAATAATTATCTCAAGAGTCTATCGCAAGACTCAGGAGCACAGGGCTCCTGAGCTACAAGACTCGTAGGCATTTGATTCATCAAATGCATGATGAGGACATGATCAATCATGTCCCTACAAACAGAATGTCGGGTTTCTCCGGCCGCTACCCGCCCTCCGGAACCCGACCCGCGACCTGCTTGCGACCTGCTTTCGACCTACCTGCAGCCTAAAACACGCTAAACTTGAAATACTTGCGCGGGTTCTCCTGAATGTCCGTGATCAGGTTGTTGACGCGAACCATCAGGTTGGTAACCTCGGAGTACAAGGCCGTATCGTTCACCATCAACCCCAGATTCCCCTCGGCCATATTTATCTTCGTCAGGATGGTATCAAGTTGAGCGCTCGACGCCGCCACGTTGTCGTACAAGGCCGGATCATTTACCAGTCGTCCGAGAGTACCGGTGTTGTCTTCCACGCGACCGGTCAGGGATGACACCGAGCTGGCCGTCTTCTCAATCGAGCCGATGATCCGTTCCTGGTTTTTCTGCAGGTCGGCAATCAGCGCGGTCAGGTTGGCCAAAAGCTGCGCCATGTCGTCATACAGTTGTTGGTCGGTGACCAGTCGGCCGAGCGTACCCTCGCCGCGATTCATCCTTATCAGCATCGTGTCCAGACCAACGACAGTGGATCTCAGGTCGCCAATCGCCTCTTCCCCGGCTTTGAACATCTCCGCCGCATCACCAACATCAGCCGTCGGCATTACGGCCATCTCCTCAATCTGCTGCAGGCCTTTTGTACCCGGAACGATTTCGATGTACTTGTCACCGAGGAAACCGATCGTGCCGAGTTGAACCCGGGCATCCTCGGTCAGCATGGGCCAGACCGACTTCTTCACGCGGCAAACGACCTTCACCTGCCGCTGCGCGTCAAGATTGGCGAAGCTGACCGACTTGACATTGCCGACCTCGACCCCTGCCATCCAGACCGGCGAACCATTTACCAGGCCGCTGACGTTTTTGAAGTAACAGACAAACTTCCCCTTTTTATCAAAGATTGATGTTCCCCCACCTGAAAACGACGCATAAAACATGGCCGCAATAGCAAACATCAGAATAATGCCTACCTTGAGATTTCCCCACCTGACTACTGTCGTCCTCTTCATCTATTAAAGCCTCTGAAAATAGCGTCTCTTAGCACAACTGTATCCTATATCCGAAAATACTCTCAATTATCCAACAAACTTTTTTTCGGCGACCTCTCCAAACGAGGACTTGAAAGGCGCCAAGAAATCACGCACCCGTTGGTCGTCGCTATCGCGCAACTGCTCCAAATTGCCGTCAAAAACCAACTCACCGGCATAAATGACTACAAATCTGTCCGCCAATCCGATGGCATCGGCGATCTGGTGCGTCACGACGATGGTCGAAATCGATTTTTCCGATTGCAGTTTCCTGATAAGATTGCACACGTTTTCGGCCGATTGCGGGTCCAGGCCGGTAGTCGGCTCGTCGTAAAGCATCACTCTCGGGTTGGTAGAAAGCAAAGCCCGGCCGATCGCCACCCGTCGCTGCATGCCACCCGACAGATGCTCCGGCAGCTTGTCAATGATTTCGTCGGCGTTCAGTCCGACAAAGCCAAGCATCTCAACCGCCTTGCGGCCGATCTCTTCATCGGACAGCCTCGTATGCTCCAGCAGGTAATAGCCGACATTCTCCCAGACCGAAAGCGAGTCAAAAAGGGCGCCATCCTGGAAGACCATGCCGATCGCTTTACGGATCTCCCGTTTGTGTTTCTCCTTCATGGTGGCAATGTTCTCATCGTCAAACAGAATCTCCCCGTGCTGCGGGCATTCCAGTCCGAGAATCAGGCGAAGGATGGTCGACTTGCCCGAACCGGACGGCCCCATGATCACCACCGATTCAGAGCTGCTGACGCTGAAAGTGATATTCTGCAGGACCGGCTTCTCGCCGTAGGAGAAATGGACGTTTTTCAATTCGATCATAAGTATCCCTTAATCAGGGAGAAAACAACTTTGGTGATAAAGAAGTTCACGACCAGGATGGTAATGGACGACAGCACCACCGATTCGGTCGTAGCTCTGCCGACTCCCTTGGTGCCACCCTCGGAGGAAAAGCCCTTGTAGCAGGCAACAAACGCAATAATAAATGAAAACACGATCGGTTTCAGAATCCCGACAAACAGGTTGCCGAATACCAGCCGTTCAAACACTGCCGACCAGTAGACGGTCGAGGTTATGTGTGAGATGAAGATGGCGATAATCCAAGCGCCGAGCAGAGAAATGAAGTCACAGATAATCGTCAGGGCCGGAACCATGAGTATCAATGCGATGAATCGCGGCACGGCCACCTTCCGGATCGGATCGATACCGAATGCGATCATGGCGTCGATCTGGTTGGATGTTTTCATCGCGCCGATCTCGGCCGTTATGCCCGAGGCGACGCGAGCCGCAATCATCAGTGCGGTCAAAACCGGTCCAAGTTCGCGAATGATGGATATCGCTATAATCCGGCCGAGGTAGTTCTTGGCGCCGAAGTCGGCCAACTCGGTCGAGAAAGCGAGCGCGAATCCCTGTCCGGCGAAGATTCCGGTCAGAACAACCAGATAAAGCGAACCGAATCCGAGAATGTATAACTGCTCCATCGTCTCCGGGATGTAGAACGGTCTACGAAACAGAGCCAGAATCATCTTGAGCGAAAAAAAGAAGAGTTCCTGGGTCTCCGAAGCGAAATTCTTAAGCCACCTATTGAAGACTCGTAGTAACGGCATTTTCCTCTCACAGTCACTATGGGAACCGGGACGGTGTACATCTTTCCGCATCCTGACGCCCGCGAAAAAACAAAGATAAGCGATATAAATTCAAAGACAAAGCAGAAATTTGACGTTATATTTGGACTCCTGTGAAAACGGGCAAGGTATTAGACTAATATGTTGGAAAGGTTGCGATTAAATCACAGTGAACTATAGAAAGACAAAAAGGCGGGGCCACGCAGTGGCGCTTTTTTCCGGCGGGCTTGACTCAGCCCTGGCGGTGCTGCTGATACTCAAACAGGATATCGAAGTCACCGCTATCACCTTCATGACCCATTTCGGCTGCGATCTTGAGGATCGATCCGGCTGCGGGTCGAATCCGTTCCCGATTGCGGAGAAATACGGTTTCAATATCAAGCTGATGCACCTGGGTCAGAAGTTTATCGATATCGTCGAAAAGCCCAAATACGGCTACGGCAAAAATATGAATCCCTGCGTCGACTGCCGGATACTCATGTTGCGAGAAGCGAAGACCTTCATGGAGCTGATCGGCGCTGATTTCGTCTTCACCGGTGAAGTCATGGGGCAACGTCCCAAGTCGCAGGTAAAAGACAAACTGAACCTTACGATCAAGCAAGCCGGTCTCCAGGGCAAACTGCTGCGCCCGCTCTCGGCCAAACTGCTCCCACCCACTGAGGCGGAGTTAAGCGGGCTGGTAGATCGAGAAC
>DAOWIC010000102.1 GCA_030641085.1 Calditrichota bacterium | reverse complement strand
TGTCGATCTCCGAGTCGAGAGTCTCGCAGATTCACACCAAGGCGGTGATGAAGCTGCGCGGGATGGTCAGAGAGAGGTTCTCTCTGGCCGGTTAAACGGTAACCCCAGGAGGGAGAGTGCCGGATGACAGCAGAATTCAGCAACGTCGACCGGCTGACGGACACGCCGATACCGGGCCGCGTAAACGCGGCCGGGGGGTCAAACCCCGACAAGAAGGACCAGGGCTTCTCAAAAGCTCTAAAGGATAAACTGAAGGAAAAACTCGACAAGGATGGCGACCACAAGGATGAACTGGTGCTTTCAGACGAACAAGACGATGATCATGACCGCGAACACCGGTCCGACGATTCATCCGACGAGCCGGTTCAGACCGAACCGGTTGACGAGCCGGTCGAGAATGTCGAAGGAGCCGAGGCTGAGGCTCCCGGCGAACATATAGATTTAACCGCATAAAAAAGGAAGCGTGAAAATGGACATTTCGACGCTGATGTTAACCGATATCGCTCTGAATCTGATTGGCTACCTGGCCGCCGGAGCACTGGCCGTGCTGATCTATGCCGCCTTCCGTCGGGATCGCCGGCAAGCGGCCACGTCGCAGCCTGCTGGCGAGGAAGTTGCCGAAGCGCCGGCTCCGATTCGCCGACCGGAGCGAAGCAAGGTGGAATTCGTCAGGCTGGGCGAAGAGGCCGATCCGTCGGCTGCTATTACCGGCGAGAATCTGCACGCCGTTGACAATCCGCAATTTCGGCGTGACCGTTCGGAGATTTTCCGGGTGGCCCACCGGATGCTTGACGCCGGAGCGTCACAGGACCGCATCAGGCTGGTTCTGCCGATCTCCGAGGCGGAACTGGCCCTGTTGAATCTGACAAGAAATTAGTGAGTATAGGTGGAGATAAACATGTCAAACGAATCACCATTTTTCCTATCGAAAGTCGAGTGCCCTATCTGCAAGACGATCAACGAGTTTGAGACCGTCCGGGCCGGGGCTTACTTCGAAAACGGGAGGGATACTGATTTCTGCCCGATGGAAATCAAATGGCGACACACTCGGTATCAGGGATACAACCCGCTGACGTTTTTCACGGCCACGTGCAGCAACTGCCACTATTCCCGCGAATTTACCAGCGCCTTCAAGGATTGGAAGAACGATACTAACTTCAGAACCTACCGCCTGAAGACAGCCAAGGAACAGCACCTGGATCAGCTCGCGCGAGCGGATTCGGTGATCAAGAGCCTGGGCGAGGCGGTCGATATCTCCCGCCATCCCAATGAATCGGCGATAGTCAAGCTGCAACTGACCATATTCGACGAACTGGTTTATGACCATCCGTCCAACCTCGATCTCGGCCGCTTCTATTTGCGTATTGGCTGGGTTTTCAGGGATATGGAGAAGGGCGAAAACCCGAGCGCGCAGTTTCTCAAGGGGCTGATGCTGGAAGTTGACAATCGCTATTCCACGTTCAAGGAAGCGATTGGACAGGGACGTCAGGAACTTCAGACGCTGGCTCGCCATATTTCATCACATTTCGAATCTGCCGAAATCGCGACCGACCTCAAATCGCAGATGCTTCCCTTCAAGGAGAGGTTCCAGGCCCAAAAAGACGCGCTCGAGACTGTCTTCCAGCAGATTGAGGAAAGGGCCGATGGTTACGCCGGATTGATCAACGAATACAAGTCGGTCACGCTCGGCGGTGACGGCAACGGCGGCAACGGCGCCTTTGGTGCGTACTCGTCGTTTACCGAGTTCCTTCTGACCCAGAAGAAGCAGTGGGAAGGCATTGTCGTCAACGAGCAGGAAGCGCTGGAGAAGGCAATTGTCTACTACAAGAAGGCCTATACCAGCGGCCACGATATTTTGCCGGGCAACCAGCAGATACAGGCGTCATACCTGATCGCGGAGCTTTCTCGCCGCATCGGCGATCACGACGGCGCGCGCGAATACTTCAACACGACTATCAAGCACGGTCAGGAATTTATATACGCAAATCGCAACGATCGGTCCCGCACGGCGCTGACTCGGAAGATTCTTGAGTTGGCGATCGAGCAGGGCAAGGCGAATATGGCCGTGCTCAAATCCGGTTGATCGTGAGGGGATAAACAATGCAACTGACGTTGCCACAAATTGCCCAGCCACTCCAACTGTGGGAAAAGATTCATATCGCCGTCGGGACCGACGATCGCCAGGGATTGTACCTGGCGCGTATTGAGGATTTTGCGGGCAATTGCATTGTCATCTCCGAACCGGAATTTCTCGAAGGTCACACGCTCCTCACCGAAAACTGCGATATCCTGGTGCTGGTCACCAGAGAGGACGCCATCTACCAGTTCGGCTCCAGGATTCACCGCCACGATTCCGAGCGGCGACCGCTATTCTTGATCGATCCGCCCGTATCGGTTCGAAGAGTGCAGCGACGTCAGTTTGTCAGGGTGGAGATTGTGGAACGAATCAGGGTGGCGCTGGTCGATCCGGTGCCCTCGCCAACCGGTTTTCACTGGCAGAATGCACAAATGGAAAACATCAGCGGCAACGGGATTCTCGTCCAGTGCCTGTTTGATGTCGCGATCGACAGCCTGTTGCTGCTTGAGATCGGCTATCTGCAGCGGTTCGATCTGCCGCATCGGATACTCGGCCGGGTTCGCCGGTCGTTTAAAAGAGGTGGCGTCGGTTTCCATGGGATCGAGATCATTCTCGCCGATCGCCTCGGCCAGTTCTTGACGGCCGAACGTATCGAAACCCTCCCCGAAAGCGCTCGCCGCTTCGACAAGCCGGCCCAGCACCGGCTGGTCAATCGCATCTTCCGTGAACAAGTAGAACTACGCAAGAAGGGACTGCTATGACAGTTGCCTCCTCACCGAAACGGAAAACCGGCAAGGCGAAGAGCGCGGCGCAGATCAGGCTCGACTATTCATCTCTGGTCGGACGCGAGATTGTGCTCTTCACGGAACAGCTCAAGGGCCAGCCGGTCAAGAGCAGGGTGCTAATGGTAGTCGATGGTTGCGCCTCGCTGGACCGCGGTGGCAGTTACGGGATGGTTGACAGCTTGGTGAATAATCAAAAAGTAATCGTGCAGTTTCGGTACAAGGGCCAGCTCGTCTCGGTCGACGCCGACCTTAAGCGAAGCAACGGCGGACGCTGCAACATTATGCTCAAGGACAAGATAACGCCGCTTACACGCAGAAAATATCGGCGGGTCGTACTGCGCACGCCCGTCAAGTCATCGGTCATGCCGACCATGATCCTCAAACCGAACCGGCTGTCCCGCCTGCGCTGGATCGAGACATGCGCCCAGAATTTCTCCAGCGGCGGCATCCTGCTGTTGTTGCCGGGATGTCTCGAACAGGGCCAGCATCTGCTGCTCAACATTGAACTGAAAAATCTGGATTTCCCGGCGCTGGTAGTCGGCGAGGTGAAATTCTGTTATCAAAACGATAATAACCGGTATGACACCGGTGTCGAATTTGTCGTAAGCGAAGAAAAGGAAAAACATTTCGATGCGACCCTGTTGAAAAAACTTCCCGGGGTCATATTCGAGTACAACGCCGCGATGCGGCTGGAGTTGGAAAAAAAGCTTGGGGCATGGATGAAGGAAATAGAACATCATCAGGAGTAACGTTATGAAAGAAGTCTCCAAAGAAAGATTCGTTTCGGACATCAGCATGCACGACAACAACGTAATGGTCAGGAAACCGTTCAGGATCAGCACCGAGGACATGCGCCGCTTCGTGCGGCTCGAGGTTGCCACACCGGTGACAATGAGAGTGATCAAGGACAGTCTGGGGAATTTCGAACCGGACGGCGGCTCGCTGACTTTTGAGGGCAATATCCTCAATGTTTCCCCGGGTGGAGTGCTGGTCGAACTGGATCATCCCCTGGCCGAGAATGACATTGTACTGATAGACTTCCGCCTACAGGATGTCGAGTCGATCCAGAATGTCCTGGGAATCATCCAGCGTGTCGAAAGGGACGATGATACGTACATGGATGGAATCGAATTCGTCACCCGGAAAGACCTGGTCGACCGGCTATCGCAGGCGGAACTTGACCTTATTACCCCCGACGCGGCCCATTTTCAGGAAAAGATTCTTCAGGTGCTCGAGCGCTACCTCTATTGCGCAGAGCCTGATCATAAGGAGTAAAAGCCCGGATGAAACGTTACTGTCTTACATCGCTTATGTTGCTGGCCCTGGTGGCGACCGCCTGGTCAGCGAACAACAAGCGGCAGATTATTCTCCACGTTGAATCACCGCCGCTGCCGTACTGCGACTCTCATGTTGCCCAAAAACTGAAGGTGCAGCTAAGTCGCAAGGTCGACTTGCGAGTAAGTTTGGCGCAGGAGATAAACGGTATGCTGCCGCCGTTACCCGCATCATCATACGATCTGGACAGTCTGCTTAACTGGGGGCAGGAGGCAGGCGGCCGATACCTGGTGCTGGTTGATATCGACCGGGAGGGGCTCAAGCGCAAGAAAACGATTCACATTCCACTAATTGCTCACAAGTATGAGAACGTCGGCGTGATCGAAGGCGAGTTGCGGCTGATAGACATTTCGCGCAGCAAACTGCTGGCGGCGGAAGCGTTTTCGGTGGAAATGAAAGGCTCGAAGATTTTTCAGGCCACTATGGATGACGATATTAATGATCCCGATCTGCATTTGACGGCGCCTGATAAAATCAGGTTTTTCGGTCGGATGGAAACAATGCTGAGTGAAAAACTGGTGTCCAGGATACACGCGCTAATAGGAGGGCGTTAACCTCTGAAGGTTGACCACGACACGATGAGGACCACGAGAAACGACAGGCAACCGGAAGTTACGGATATTATGACTCGAATCGCGTCCGCCTGTGCCGTCAAGGAACAATCGAACGCTCTGTTCGAGCAGGTCCTGACACTGGTACGGGAAGCGATTCCCTACGACGCCGCGACGATATACCTGTTCAATCGAACGAAGGAGCGTTTTGAGGCGAAAGCGAGTTTGGGCAGGCAGGTCGAGTCCCTGAGCTTCCTGGAGTTCTATCACGGCGATGGACTGACCGGTTGGGCTGCCGAACACAAGCGTTCGTTGCTGCTTAAGGATCGTTCGGCCAAATCGAATTTTGACCCGGAAACCGACTACGCGACATTTCTTTCGGTGCCACTGCAGATCAACGAGACCGTGACCGGCGTTCTCAATATCGGTTGTCACCGACCATACGCTCTGGATGACGCCGATGTCGCCCTGGCCAGCGCGCTGGCGAATCAGGTGGCGGTCGGTCTGGAGATTGCCAGTGTTCGCACGCGCTGCGAGGAACTCGCCGCCGAACTCGAGGAGATTAAGCAGAAGCTGTCTTCCTCATGCGGTTCTGTCAGCCGTGAAACAAAGCAGGAGGTGGGGCAGGAGGTTGCCGTAACCTACAACGAGATCAACAACTTTCTGTCGGTTATAACCGGCAATATGGAGTGCCTGATAGCCGAAGACGCGGTGCCGACTCAAAAGTCACTGTCGCGGCTCCGCCGCACGATCGATGCAGCGGCCAGGCTCGGACAGGCCAGTCAGAATATACTGAAGATAAAGAGAATAATTACCAGGTGCTCAACCGAGCCGGGGCAACGGGGGCTTGCGAAACCCAAAGACATGGTGTCAGGAAATGTATGAGCAAGCGCAGGCAACGGGGGCTTTGATGAACGTCCCGGATCTCTGGGACGGTCTTGACAGTATTAATATCGGGCTGTTTACGATTGACAGCGATGGTGTGTTGACGCGGTATAACCGATCCGCGGCTGGAATACTTGGTATCGACGGCGATACCGACTGGTCGCAGCTTCATGTTTCGCGTCTGGATCGCACCCTTGCCACCGGACTGGCGGAAAAACTGAACGATCTCCTGGCTGGCAAAACGAGCTTTTCCCGCCGCGGAATCAAGTGCACCAATTCACGGGGCGGCTATCTCGACCTGGATCTGGTTTGTCTGCCGGTGCAGGCGGAAAACGGCGGTCGGGAACATGCCCTGGGCGTGATCAGAAACTCCGTCGACGGTGACACGATCGCTCCCGCCGGATCGCAGAGCCTTCAGGAGCTGGAAATCCTCTGCAAGGTAGCGTCAGCGCTGTCGTCATCACAGGGGCTGTCCCAAATTCTCAGAATAATTCTAACCGGAGCCACTGCCTCGCAGGGCCTCGGATTCAATCGCGCCTTCTTGATGTTGTATGATGAGTCGACCGAGACACTTCGAGGACACCTTGCGGTCGGCCCGGCGTCGGCCGAGGAGGCGGGCGATATCTGGCACACCCTCGATGACATGCGGCTGTCGCTTGATGATCTGCTGCACGCAGAGGCAGATCTGGTTCCGCGTGACCTTGATCCGATCAGCGATCTGATTTGCGATCTCGAGATCGGTCTGAAGGACTCATCGCTGATCGCTGACGCGTGCCGCAAAAGCGTCTGGGTAAACCTTGAACAGGTGGACGACATCGATGCGATAACCGCCTCGTTCCTTGACCATCTGGGTACACATAGGATGGCGCTGGCGCCAATGGTGAGCAAAGGTCACCTGATGGGACTGCTGGCCGCCGATAACCTGATTACGTCGCGGCCGATATCGGACAACGATGTTCGGCTGCTGCAAATATTCGCTAACCAGGCGGCCGTCGCTATGGAACGCGCCAGCCTTTACGAGGAACAGAAAACGCGTGCGATCCAGTTGGAACGGATGAACCGCCGGCTGGCCGAATCGCAGGACCAGATAGTCAAAATCGAAAAGATGTCGGTTATCGGCGAGTTGACCGCCTCAATCGCCCACGAGCTGCGGAATCCGCTCACGATCATCGGCGGTTTTGCCAACCTCATGCTCAACGCGGGTGTTACCGACGAGCAGCGCGAGTACCTGAATATAATCGCCAGCGAGACGCGCCGGAGCGAGGCGGTGCTGGATGAAGTATTGGATTTCTCCCACGCCAGTAAGAGCGACACCCAGCCAATCGATTTTTTACGCCTCGTAGAAAGGAGCCTCGACCTGCTGCTCAGTCGACTCCGACGCAGCGACGAGGGTTTCCTGCTTTCGGCTGATCACCAGAAAATGACGGTACTCGGCAATTACGATCAACTTTCCCACGCTCTGTATCAATTATTTATGGTGATTGCCGATGATATCATGCCGCCTGCGATCGTTCGGGTGAGAACCGAAAAAACACGCGGCAAAGCGATTGTGCGGCTCTCAGTCAAGACGGATGAGACGGATCGGGAAAGAGTAACGAAGGCGATGAGGCAGATCTTTGCCGAAAACAGAACCACGCGACGGCTGACGGTGATGGTAGCCGCCGAGACGATCAGATTTCATGGTGGCGATCTCGGTCTGGCCTCGGAGGACAGCAACCCGCCGTCGTTGTATGTTGAACTGCCCCTGATGGAGGAGAACGACCATGAGCGCGCGAATAATCGTAATTGACGATGACGAGCGAATCAGGCTGCTGTATCAGACCGAGTTGAGCGCGGCAGGGTTCGCGGTGAAAACCGCGGCCTCCGGTAGCCAGGCGATCGGCATGGTGGCGGCCGAGCGATTCGATCTCGCTCTGCTCGATATCGAGATGCCCGACATGGGCGGTCTGGAAGTACTGGGAATGATCCGAGAGATCGCACCCAATATGCGCGTTATTCTCAATTCGGCTTACGCTGTCCACAAGGCGGACTTCAAGTCGTGGCTGGCCGATGCCTACCTGGTCAAATCATCCGATACGAAATTTCTGAAACAAAAGATAAAAGAACTGGTGGCACCACGTGAGCACTCATGACGATCGAAACAATGACCTGGCCCTGATTGAGCAGGTCGATGATTTGAGTGAAGAGGTCAAGAACCTCGCCTTGAACCTGGCGCTGTATCTGGCAAAAGCCAAGTCCGAATCGGAGGAACTGGCTCGATTCGAGCCGGAGTTCATTAAGCTGGTCAATGGCACCGTGAAAGTCGTGCAGGAGGTCGCCATGATTATAAGTGCGGCCAAAAACGACGAAACGTTGGCCTATGATGTTCCGACGGGCGGCCACGGCCCCGACCAGATAGAGACAAAACTTCGCGCGATACTTGATCAGTGCCACAAGGTGATGGGTGTCCTGGCGCGGAAGACGGATGTCAAAATCTAACCGAACCGGTGTCGAGCGGTGGCATAACCCGCTTGTTGCCTTATCGGACAAGAATAATCGTGTTTAGCGAGGTGCAGTAAACGCATCTCCTGGTCGATACATATAGGTACAGAGAAGATGCCGAATCCGGCCGCTCCACGGAGCGAGGATCCTCGGGCATCGGACAGATAAAACACCTGTCCGCTACGTGAACTAACAGTAAGGATGTTGCTGTAATGGCTTCAGATGGTATTGAGACTCTAAAAAGGATGGCGGCCGAGCGGGGCAGCCCGTTTCGCGTTCTCATTGTTGACGATGAGAAATGGGTCAGGGAAGTATTTCAGGACTTTTGTCAGCTTACGAACGCTTTCGAGGTAGAACTGGCCGAAAACGGACCGGACGCTCTACAGAAGGCACGTACGAATTCTTATGATCTGATTACGCTGGACCTGATAATGCCTGAGATGTCCGGTCTCGAAGTTCTCACAGCGATCAAGAAGGTATCGCCTCACGTACCGGTCATGGTAATTACAGGAAACGCGACCGATAAAATTGTCAACGAAGCCGGCGTGCTGGGGGCGTGTCGAGTCATGTACAAACCGATCATGCTCGACAATTTCATCAGTGAACTTACATCCGCGCTGGCTTAGTCGGTACCAGCCGGGGAAACGGTCCCATGGCAAACGATGACGGACATGAACGTTTCGAGAGAGCAACTATGAAGAACAGTATCTCGGTTCTGGTTGTAGACGACGAAGAGATGATGCGGAACCTGCTTGAGAAAATTCTCAAGCGTGAAGGATATCAGGTGGTAGCGGCCGGCGACGGCATCGAAGCGTTGGATCTTCTCCGCAGGCAGCAAATCAGCCTGGTGATATCCGACATGAAAATGCCGCGCATGAATGGACTGCAACTTCTGAAGCGTATCAAGGCCGACTACCCTGAGGTCGGAGTGATAATAATGACCGCCTATGGCGATACTTATACGATCAAGGACGCCCTTCTTCTCGGGGCCGACGAGTATATAACCAAACCCTTTAAGAGCTATGAGATTTCTCTTGTCACCGAGAGAGCCTACTGGCGGCAGCTTTCCGCCGTACACCACGACACGAAGACACCATCATAGGATCACGTTATGAGCGGCTCAAGCGCAGGCACCACCGACACCACTCAAAAAACGCGAGTGACAGTTACGCCTTCCAAGGACTCGATGTCGGTGACGGTAGTGTTGAAGCAACCCGCTATCGGTGAACCGCCGATCACGGTGAAGGAGATAACCGAGGCTCTCAAGCAGCGCGAGATAGTCCATGAAGTCGATCAGGAAGCGATCAAGGAAGCGGTGGAGGGTCGCAAATACAGCAATCCGATAGTGGTTGCCAAGGGCACTCCGCCGAAAAAAGGTCAGAATTCCCAAATCACCTATCACTTTGATACTAACGCCAATCATAAGCCGCAGGAAGACGACGATGGGCGGATCGATTACAAAAACATCAACTTCATAAAAAATATAGAAAAAGGCGGACTGCTTGCGTCCAAGGAACCGCCCACACTTTGCGTGCAGGGTACCAACATATACGGCAAAACGATCAAGGGACCCGACGGACGCGATATCCCCTTCAAGCATGGCACTAATACTGAAGTATCGGCCGACGGGAAACAGTTACTCGCCACCGCTAGTGGCGCAATCGTATATCGCTACGGTACGATTGCGGTCAACGATGTCATGGTTATTCAGGGCGATGTCGATTTTAAAGTGGGCAATCTCGACTGCCGGGGATCGGTCAAGGTGACCGGAGCGATCAAGGCTGGATTCGAGATCAAAATTGACGGTGATCTGGAGGTGTCCGGCAATGTTGAAGACGCCAATATTGAGGTCGGCGGACATATAATGGTCAAGGGTGGTTTCTTCGGCAAGGGTGAGGGAATCATGCGCGCCGGCGGTGATGTAGTTGTCAAATTCGCCGAGGGCCAGAGAATCGAGTCCGGCGGTAATATCGAAATCGGCGGTGAGATCATCAACTGTCAGGTGGTGGCCGGCGGAAACGTGCATGTCAAGGGTCGCAAGGGCAAGATCGTAGGTGGTGAAGTTAAGGCTCACAAAGAAATTCGGGCCGGCGTGCTCGGTTCCTCGGCCGGTACCGCGACTGTGCTGGCGGTGGCCTATGACGCCGAACTGATGGGTCGTTACACCGCTAATATCAAAGAGACTGAACGGCTGCAGGCCGATGGGGCGAAGATCAAGGATGTCATGGTCAAGCTGTACCGGATGCAGATGGACGGCAAATTGAGCGCCGAGCAGGAGGCCGCTCTGGCGAAACTGGAAAAGTTCAACAAGGACTTGCCACAAAACCTCGAGAACCTGGCCGGGGAGAAGGTCGATATCGAGGATCAACTGGCGAGACTTGAGGGCGCCAGAATCGTCGCAGAGGAGAAGATCTATCCCGGTGTGAAAGCGCAGTTTGGCCTTGTTTATCGCGAGATTCTCGAAGAGGTTGACCGCTGTATGCTGACCCAGGAAAGCAACAAAATCCTGTTTTCGGACCTCAAGGAAGACTAGTCATTGTGGTCGCACAAAAGGCTTGAATTTATTCCGCCAGGCTTTATATTCCTAAGCAGCTTTTCAGATATCACGGAGAGGTGGCCGAGCGGCTGAAGGCGGCGGATTGCTAATCCGTTGTAGGGCTTACGGCTCTACCCAGGGTTCGAATCCCTGCCTCTCCGCCATTTTTATTGATCTTCACCTAACATTCCACTTGACAATCATTTAGAATTGCCGTTATTGTAGTTAACGGTGCTTGTGACCATAATGTGTCCATCCGAAAGGACTTATTCTTATGGGATCAATCTACAAAAGAGGTAGAAACTGGTATATCGATGTCCGCGTCAAAGGACGTCGTATCCGCAAACGGGTCGGCCCGTCTAAAGATATCGCCAAATTGGCTCTAAAGGATGCCGAGGTCAAAGCGGCCCGCGATGAGTTCGGTTTTGCTAAGGACGACATCTCGATCGACAAGTTCATCGAACGCTTCCTTGATTACTCCCGCGCCAATCATCAGCCCGCTACGACCAATCGGTATCGGGCGGTCATCGATCACTTCCAGGCATTTCTAAAATCACTTCACGGTGTGACCTTCATCTCCGAGGTGACAGCCGAGACGATCGACCGCTACAAAGTCTACCGCAAAGATGCCTGGGTGAACCCAAACGGTCAACCGGTTGAGAGTGATGATGATGTGAACGGCCATACCCGTAAGGGAGCCCGGGGGCATACGATCAACTTCGAGGTGGGTACACTGAGGACAATCTTCAACCTTGCTATCAAATGGGGCTATCTGAAAGATAATCCGGCCAGAGGGATCACCAAGCTCAAGGTCAATGACTCCAAATCACAGCGGTTCCTAAGTAAAGAAGAGTGTCAGCGACTGCTGGACGCCTGTCCCGAACAGCTCTATCCCGTCTATTTCACCTTCCTGAATACGGGCATGCGCAAGGCGGAGCTTGAGAATCTCGAATGGTCCGATATCGATTTCAAGCGGCGCAAGATCAAGATCCGTCGCAAAGAGGACTGGCAGCCAAAGACCGGCGAGCGCGAGATTCCGATCAGCGATTCGCTTCTCGATCTACTGCAATCCCTGAAGGACAAGAACACCAGGACTGTAAACAGCGATTATGTCTTCTGCCACAAGGATGGTGGCAAGCTGAGGACCAAGCTTCGCGAGAAGCTCATCAGTATCGCAAAGAAGGCCGAGATTGAAGACCTGACCCGCGTTCACACGCTACGGCACACTTTCGCCAGCCATCTGGTCATGAGTGGGGTCGATCTGCCGACCGTCAAGAAGCTCATGGGCCATTCGGATATCCAGACCACCATGATCTACGCTCACCTTGCGCCGGATCATCTGGCCGACGCAGTCAATAAGCTCTCGTTCTGAGCATCCGGCTCGCTCGGAAACTCACACCACAAGTGCATAGGGGGACCGGGGAAAAAGCCGGGAGCCGCCGTGAATAGTATGAGGTGCCGCTTTCTATCCTCAGGTCGCGGGTAAACCGCAACGAGAGAGAACGCTCCGACATTACCAAGCAACCGTGAGCTTCCTCCCCAACACTATCTAGCCTGAGACGATAAGCTAACATGTTGTGACTACGCAACAATAAGATCCGACAGGTCTCATCCTTGAAGTGAATTATGGCGTAAGAATCTGCCGAAAAAAGTACTTTTACACATTGACATGGTAGATGTTACTACTAACTTAGTGATTAGTGACTATGTTCAAATCTGGGGGAGATCGTGTTTAAATATGACCCACAAATACTGACGAATGCGGTGAGGAAATTCTTGAAAGAGCGAGAGAGTTCTTCAAATAAGCTGACATTTCACCGTTCTTGTCCACCGCACGCTCCGTACTACACAGTGGAAAATCCACATCTTCGACGGACAGATGATTGGGAATTTGTACCGGTGGCAGAGTATGTACCAGACCATGAGATGCACTTTCTTAGAACGTTGCTCCGGGGAACAGAAGTGAATATGGGGCTTTATTACAAGGTAACTAGATACGTTGGCGAGCAGGGCGGGAACGGCCAAGGTGGGTTGAATTTCGTGGTCGTTAATCTTATAACTGGTTTCGCCGAGGGCGACAAGGCGTATGGAGAAGGATGGGTTCAGTACCAAGACGAATTTGTGAACTATAGAATTGATGAAATTGATGAAGCGATGATTACTCATTATCGTCACACTCTGAGGTTGACTAATAGTGACGGAGTATCTACCAATCCAAGCAAAGTCTATTTTTCCGACATTCCCTGGAGTGATCGATTGTCTCTATACCATGGCATCCACCACAGCTATTCGCTTCTGGGCATTCCTGTGGAAGCTTTCGTTCCTCCTGACTGTGTGGAAGGCGGAATAGGAGAGTTGGTAGAGAATGAATTGCTAGATCAGCACGGCTTAGACCCGTCCCTTGGCTTAATATATGACGACTTTGAATTCTCGATGTCACTGTGCGGGATAGTATCCAAGGCCGATTGGATAGAGGACTCTTGTCGTCTGGATGTCCTCAGTGTCATGCGTGATCACGAGATTCCGATTCTACGCGCCATAGTACGCAGCTGTGACGAGCGGCCTATCAACTCGGAGGAACTGCGTTTTGTCAACGATGTCTTGTATGCGCTGGCACCGGCGACTGATTTTGAGCCCAGCGCACATTTTCTGTATGATATGTTCCTTTCCTTCGCATACGATCAGGAGACACGACAGATCCTGTCTCAATGTGAGGAGTGCACGAGATTTATTTATTACCGGCCCGGAAAGAAATACTGCTCCTTAGCCGGAGAGGGACGGGACTGCGGCAAAAAGGCCCGAAATCGTCGAGATTACGAAAAACATCGTCAAAAGAGACTTACACATAGCAGAAAAGAACGCCGCTTGGATCGAGAGTTTTTGCGACGCATCATGCAGAAGGAAAAGTAACACTGCGCATATAATACTGAATTATTAGTATCTCCAATGCAATTCAGTATGCTTATTCGCTAACAATAGAGCATTCATTCAGCAAGCTGAATTTTCCTCAAATCACATCTGTTTCAGCAAATTGATTGGGTCAGTCATATGCAGTTAATTGACTGCGTATGAAGACTAAGTCCAACAGCTCAGGCGCGTCGCTCAAGTCAGTAACTTCGAAACTCGAACAACAATACAATACACACGTTATTGTGGCATCAAGAGTGTGCTGCCCCTTCTGCGGCAAACGTACCTTCTCAATCAAGTGCGATAATACCGTTGGCAGGTGCTTCCATCCTGATCGCGGGCGATATATCTTTGCGAGCCCAATCACGGATGATTCTATCCGTTTTTTTTATAAAAAGTGCATCAAAGGTCTAACAAATCCTCTAAATGCGTCAAAGTGTCACACTTTTTTTTCAAAAATGGGATATGCTGGTGGTATGAGACGAAAAACCGACACGAGGCAGGATGAGAACTCGAACGAGTGAAATAATCGCTGGCGATCAGTATCCGCGAATCGAACCGGGCGAATATCAAGCGGTCTGTTACAAGGCGCAATACGGTATCAGCTACGGCGGTCAGAAGAAACTGTACCTTCGGTTCCGACTCGTCGAGGGCCGGTTTGAAGGCACCGAGCTGTTCATGGTGTGCTGCCGCCCCAAAGACAAGCTCACGCCAAAATACAAGCTGCATAAACAATGGTGTCTGGCGCTCGGAAGACAGCCGTCCAAGGGCGAGAGATTCAACAAGAACATCTTCAAAAACCGACTGTATTCAGTGCTCGTCAGAGACACCGAAAGAAAGCATCGCAACGGCCGCCCCTACCCTGACTACATGCAGTATTCCGTGATTGACTCAATCCTAGAGGCACAGACAGGAGTATGTTGAGATGAAGAACCTTAAACCAATGACTTTACACTGCATACTTTATACTATATACCAATTACCATCTACTTTATACCATATACCAGTTTCCCCTTTACATAAGATCAATGGAATAAGGCGGTTGCGGCCGTCGTGGTGGCTGAAAAGTAAACACAGGGGTGGCAGTTTAACTGCCGCTGGATCTTTCAATCATCTTTACATCCAGTTGCGGGGTGGATCGGATCTGTTCTGCCCCGCCATCCCCTTAACAAGAGAAGGAAACTAACGTGAAAGAACCGTTGAATTTAAGGCAACTCTTCGGCGATCGGTTCAAGATCGAACTGGATGATGTTTATAGCGGACGTCCGAATAGTCAGGGTGACCCCTGGTATTATCTGATTCCCTGTAAGTACGGACACATCTACCCGTACTCTGACAGACTGCTGGCCTACTACTGCGTAGGCGAACGAGTGAGAGCAAAGCTCAGACGCGAACATCCGGAGTTGGAGTGTCGTCAATGGAGCGACGACGGTGAGTGTGTCTTTTTGTTCGAACCGGACCAGATCGATATCATTGCCGATCACGCTCAACCACACCGGAAGCGGCGTTCTTTGACGCAGCGCAACAACCGGGACTCAGCGGCTGGGTGTGAGATCTGGATGGACGGCAGGCCCGTTATCTGGAAATGGTCTGACAGCGAGATATGTGTCCACTGTACCGCCCAACAGCGGGACGAGCTGCTCAAACTTGAGGGCAGCAGAAAACACGGCACGTACAACGACCCCGATGGCCCCAGAACTTACGATATAATCGTGCCCGAATCAGCACGGTCTGCGGCGAGGCAGATTTTGGGTCACGGACATGAAAAGCACCAAAAAACGCCCATTGAAAGACAACAACTTAGAAATCAAAAACGCAGTTGGGCGAGCGACAATCAACGAACGGAGGCGATTCTGTCTCCCCAGGCGGTTAGAAGGCGTTAGGCGCTTAGAAAGCCTCTGAACTGAAATGAACAACAGACTTCTCAATGCGGCCGAGATTGCGGATTACCTGGGTGTGAAGCAGTCCACCATCTACCAGTGGACGCATCACGAGTTTATTCCGCATATCAAGCTGGGGAAGTTTGTCCGGTTCAGAACGGATCAGATCGATCGATGGCTGGATGCTCGCACCACCACGGGGAGGAAAAAGAGGCGGGTGGACCTTGATAAACTTGGTATCTGAAGGTTGTGTTGACCGGCGCTTGATTCACGGGCTATTTTGCACCGGGGTCGGCAGGGGGAGACAATCTGTCTAAACGATCATATCCAGAGCGCAAGAGCACGACCGACAGATACGGGGTCGGGACAGTTGAGGTTGAAGAGGATGTCGCCGTTGTACCGCCCAGCCATCTGTTGAAGCACGAAGGCTGTGCACTCACCGGCGGGGCGTTTCTTAAAGAAATCAATCAATTCTTAGACGAATATTACGACGGCAAGGTTGTGATGGGTCGCGTTCGCAGTGCCAAGCCTATCGAATGGGACGATACCGGCGTCGACCGCAGCCCGTATCAATTCTTCATGGACTACCCGCCGATTGTCAGATGCGAACCGCTGACAGTGTTCAAAGAGACCAAAGTCGTCAAGGTCCCGAGAATGTGAGTTTCACGCTCGACTGTTACGCGGCCACAGGGCACACCTCATTTGTATGAGGACGGAGTTGAGTTGACACTTGCATAAAAAGCGAGTGGTCATTTACCTCTGAGTTAACCAAACAAGGAGATAATGATGACCACTCAACAGAAACTCGTCCAGAAGAAACTTACCCTTCTGGAACTGGGGGAATATCTTCAGAACGTATCCGAAGCCTGCCGCATCAGCGGCTGTTCCCGCCAGCACTTCTACGATATCAAAACAGCATACGAGAGTCAAGGTTTAGAGGGGCTCAAAGAGAAGACCCGGCGTAAGCCTTGTATTAAGAATCGTGTAGCTCCCGAGATTGAGCAAGCGGTGTTACAGATGGCCCTGGAGTACCCGGCTTACGGTCAGATGCGAGCCTCAAATGAACTTCGGAAGCAAGGTGTTCTGATCTCGTCCGGTGGTATCCGTTCGATTTGGCTTCGTCATGACCTGGAGGTGTTCAAGAAGCGTCTGAAAGCTTTGGAAGAGAAGGCAGCCAAGGAAGGCCTGGTTTACACCGAGGAGCAACTCAGAGTGCTGGAGAGTGCTCGTCGCGAACGTGAGACCGTTCCCAATGAGATCGAGACGCATCATCCGGGGTATCTACTGGCTCAGGACACGTTCTATGTCGGCTATATCAAGGGTGTGGGCCGCATCTATCAGCAAACGGTAATTGATACCTACTCGGCAGTGGCTTTTGCCAAGCTGTACACGGCCAAAGTACCGCTGACTGCGGCTGACACGCTCAATGACCGAGTCGTGCCGTTCTTCGAGGAACAGAGAGCGGATATCCTTCGTATCCTGACTGATCGCGGGACCGAGTACTGTGGCCGTCTTGACAAACATCCGTATCAGCTCTACCTTCAGCTTCACGAGATCGAACATACCCGGACCAAGGCGAGACATCCGCAGACAAATGGTATCTGCGAGCGGTTCCACAAGACGGTCCTCAATGAATTCTACAGATCGATCTTCAGAAAGAAGATATTCAGCAACACCGTTGATCTTCAGACGGAGTTGGATTCATGGATGGAGTCATACAACCGAGAACGAACACATCAGGGTAAGCGGTGTCAAGGTCGTACTCCGATGACGACCTTCATTGACGGATTGGAACTGGCAAGAAAGGCAAAACTGACGACAGAAGAAAAACCGGCAGCTTAACAAAAAAACCTCTCAGAGGTAGATGGCTGTCAACCCAAGTATCGTTCAGTACACCTCATTCGCAACCATGCTGCATGATCGCTCTTTATTAACAGACGAACTTGCATAGTATCTCATTCCCAATCGGTATTTCGATTCAAAAGAATATCTAATCTTCGTTTGGTAACCCACTGTATGCCGCGAAAACGAAACAGGTTACCCGGCTCCTATTGATCGTTTTCTGTCTTTTGTCATGGATGCCTGTGCGATGGTGCGACGGCAATATGATAGCAATACTGGGCCAATAAGTCAACGATAATAATAGCTAACAAATAACCCCGCCGGATGGAGGGGTCAAGATTTATGGCGGGTAATTATTGGATTACCGCTGCATCTGTTCACTCAAGGCCCGTGTCCCGTGCGTTGGCAGGTTTATGCCACTAAACATGGACGATTTCAGCGTAAAAGTCAAGCGGTAAGGGCAACCTGTGAACGGTACAACTGAACGCCCAATCGGTCCGGTCTACATTCCTGCGGAGTCTGCCCGCGGCGGCCGCGGCCCTTCACGCGGAGGTCCTTCAAGCCACTCGCCGTCTCGCGGTGGCCCACGGCGATCGGCGGGTTTTCCGAATGGCGGTCCACCCCGCTCCTCCATCTGCTTTTGCCAATTGTCCATTTGCGCTATCTGCTCATCCGTCAGAACCTCAGATAAGTCCGCCCGAAGCGACTCGACCATGGGTATGATTTCTTTAAAGGCCTCTGCGCGCTTCTCCATCATTTGAGCGCCGAATGCCCACAGTATAGCGTTAACCGTGTCAACTTGCGATTCCTCAACGTCGACTATACGATGAAAGAACCTGACAATTCGCTCGTCCGTAATGGGCCTCCGGAACTGCTCAAAGCGGCTCTGTTGCAGGGCACCGTTGCCCAGGGCTCCGACGATGGCTCCAAGGATAAACGTACTGAGGATCACGACTGTAGTCTTGGATTTTGTTTTCATGACGGATCCCTCAGCAATTCATCAAATGGAGTCTGCCAGATAACCTCTACACTTTCCTGTTCAAGAGCGAAAGCGGACTCCAGCGAGATGCTGCCGGTGGTCTTAATGTTCCAGACAGCCAGCACAATCACCGCCGCCGCCGCGACGGCCGCGACCGGACGGAACAGGGATATCAGCGACGTCGCGAACTGTTCCTCTTCCGACTCGGCGGGATCAATGGCATCGATACCGGCCATGACGCGATCGGTGAAAGACGGTCCGAAGCTGTCAGCCGCCGCCGAGCCGATCTTGCCGCGCATCTGCTCAAGCTGTTCCTTCTCGGCACGAAGAGCATCCGACTCGGTCAGAGCCTGCTCCAAACGCAGTCG
>DAOWIC010000315.1 GCA_030641085.1 Calditrichota bacterium | reverse complement strand
CCGCCGGTGACGATCCGGAGCCGCACATGATCTGTAGATCGAGCTTCTCCCCGATCTGTTCGCACAGCTTGGGGTCGGACTCGACCAATGATAGATTATGTTTGTCTTTCAGCAACTGGTCGGCCAGAGAATACCCGACCACACCGCCGCCGACTATTATAGTACGCATAAACTTATCCGTCCGCCTTTCCAATCACGCCTGCCGGCGCTGCTACCTGAGCTAATTTCAGATATAGCGATACCATAAGCAATTATTTTATTTGAGTCTCTGTTGGCCACCGGTGTTAATCCGGTCAATGGCAACAGCATGCGGCAAAACCAGAAAAAAACTGAGCATTCCGTTGAGCTGGCCCGAGGCGCGGCAGTTCGGCTGGGAATTCATTCTGGCCTTCATCCTTTTCTACCTCATCCGGGATACCATTCTCTATGTTATAATTCCTTATCTTGTCTATCGCGGCGTAATCTCCTTCTAATATCACCGAAAACACCAAGACAAAAGCCGGCAACCCTGGCGGGCCACCGGCTTTCTCAGTTGGGCATTTATGTCGGCTTAGAAGCCGTAGATCTCCGAGTACTTGGCGTTCATGTAATCCATCAGCGGCATATACGAGAGCGACTCGCCGGTGACTTTCACAACCAGCTTGTTCGCCCGGTACACCCTACCGTGACGGTGGATATTCTCCTTGAGCCAGTTGCGCAGGTTGGCAAACTGACCCTGCTCGAACTGCTGCATCAGGTCGGGCATCGCCTCTTTCGCTTTGGCGAAGAACTGAGCCGAGTAAAGGTTGCCCAGGGTGTAGGTCGGGAAATAACCGACCAGTCCGGCCGACCAGTGAACATCCTGAAGGCAGCCGTTGGCATCTTTGTCGACCTCGATACCGAAGTATTCCTTGAAGCGGCGGTTCCACTCATCGGCGACATCGGCCGGTTTCAGGTCGCCGGTCAGCATCGCCCGCTCGATTTCGAAGCGGAGCAGGATGTGCAGGTTGTAGGTCGCTTCATCGGCCTCGACTCGAATATACGACGGCCGGACATCGTTGACAGCGGCATAGAAATCATCCAGCTTGACATCGCCCAGCGAGTTTTTGAAAATCCGCTGCGCCTGCGGGAAGAAATAGCCCCAGAACTCTTTTGAGCGACCGACCTGGTTCTCCCACATCCGCGATTGCGACTCATGGATACCCAGCGAGGCCGACTCACCGGCCGGGGTGCCGAAATGGTTGGCTTTGTCGATGCCCATCTCATACAGACCGTGCCCGGCCTCGTGCATGATACCGAACAGGGCGTCATTGAGGCGTCTCGGGTTATAACGGGTAGTGATGCGCGTATCGCCGGGGCCAAGGCCGGTGCAGAACGGATGGGTGGTTATATCGAGGCGACCCTCATTGAAATTGTAGCCCATAGCCGCCGCGACTGATTCGCCGAAGACCCGTTGCAGATCGACATCGTATTCACGCTCGACAATCGAAGCATCCGGCTTTTTGGGAGCATTCTTGATCTTGCCCAGTAGCACAACCAGTTCTTTCCTGAGGCCGGTAAAGATGTCTACCACCTCTTCCACGGTCGCGCCCGGCTCGTATTCGTCAAGCAGGGCGTTGTACGGCTCGCCCTCGTAGCCAAAAGCATCGGCGCGTTGACGGCAGAGATCGACAACCTTCTCCAGCCAGGGAAGGAAGTGCTTGAAATCGGAATTCTGGCGGGCGGTGACCCACTCACCCTGGGCGAGCGTGGTCACGCGCGAGAATTCTTCCACCAGTTCCTTGGGCAGCTTGGTCTGCTTGTCATATTCGTGACGAATCTCGCGAATGTTGGCCGCCTCGACCGACTCGGGTTTTTTCACCAGATCGGACTGCTCGGCCTCACCGAGCAACTCGCCGATTTTCGGATCGACAAACATCTGATGGGTCATTCCGGCCAGAAGCGAAAGCTGGTCGGCGCGGTGTTTGGCGCCGCCGCGAGGCATGTAAGTCCGCTCGTCCCAGCCGAGAACACCGGCGCAGGATGATAGCAGCGAGGCCTCCCGGACGCGCTTGATAAGTTCTTCATATGCTTTTTGAGGTGACATTCGGTAAACTCCTTTGAAAATGCTGTTACCGCATCAGTTTTTCCACACAGGGCGAATACTGTATTATACAACAAGAACGTTCCATTATCAACGACTGCGCTGCGCCTGAGGCCGCCTTGAGTGATATTAGCCCGCGAGACAACAAAGCATATTACGCCCACCGGCGCGCTTTGTTCGATTTTTTTCGGTCAACCGCCGCGCACGGCAGGACGGTGCCCTCTTGTTTTGCGGTCGCCGACTGCTTATATTGACTTTTTGATTCTCAACCTCCAAGGGAGCACTATGGCACACGCGGTAAATAAAGAGGCGGACGCCTTACTCGATAAGGAATTCAAGGTGCTCGATCACGGGTTTGTCCGGCTGGTGGACTACATGGGCACCGACCAGGCGATTGTCCAGGCGGCCCGGGTAAGCTATGGCGAGGGGACGAAAAAGGTCTCTGAAAACCGCGGGCTGATCCGCTACCTGCTGCGCCACCGGCATACCTCGCCGTTTGAAATGGTCGAGTTTAAGTTTCACGTCAAGCTGCCGATTTTTGTCGCCCGCCAGTGGATTCGCCATCGCTCGGCCAGCGTAAACGAATACTCGGGCCGATACTCCGTTATGAAGGAGGAGTTCTACATCCCCCAGCGCTCCGATGTCCGCTACCAGTCAACGGTCAACAAACAGGGCCGCTCGGAAGAGGTTGTCCCCGACGAAATGAAAGACCGCTTCCTGGACAACCTCGACAAATCCAACAAAGAGAGCTTCGGGCAGTACCGGCAGTTTGTCGATGAGGGTCTGGCGCGCGAGCTGGCCCGGATCGATCTGCCCCTGTCGCTTTACACCGAGTGGTACTGGAAAATCGACTTGCACAATCTGTTCCACTTTTTGCGCCTGCGGATGGACAGCCGCGCCCAGAAGGAGATTCGCGATTACGGCACGGTCATGGCGGATATTGTCAAAACCGTCTGCCCGATGGCTTTCGAGGCGTTCATGGATTACACCGTTAATTCGTATAGTTTCTCTGGACCCGAGCTGAAAATTCTGCAAGGCCGCCTGACCGTCGAGAGTCTCGACAAAGACGAGATAGTCAAACAGGGGCTGTCGAAACGCGAAGCTGCGGAACTGATCGACAAGCTGCGCCGAATCAAAGAGCTGTAAGCAGTCGCGCCGAATCAATAGACCAGATCGAAATCAAGCCCGGCGGTCGCACGACCGTTGACCATTATCTCCAGCCGATGTTTACCCGGGAAATGTTTGCGAGTGCTCTGCTCCTCAAATGAGTGCTTCGTCGAGATCGCGATACTCTCAAGCCCGCGCAGGCTCTTTTCGGCCAGCTTGAATACCTTCGGCGATAACCGCCCCGTCTTCTTCAGGTAATGCACCCGGTAGTCGACGACCAGTTTTTGATTCGATTTTGCCTGTGAAACCAGGTCGAACGTGATCGTCGCTTTCGAGCCGCGCTTGACTTTGCCGGGCGCTATTTTCAGGTTAAGCACATCCGCTCTGGGCGTCTTAGTGTACCCTAAAATACCGAAAACTCGCGGATCGCCCTGTTTTATCAAGCTGCGGCAGGCGCGCTTGATGATCCAGTCGGTATCCTTGTGCTTATCTTTTTGCCATCGGACGGCAGTGCTGATAACCAGGTCTGGGTTCTCTTTGGAGATGTCGTTGAGGTTATTGGCAACCGCCTTGCGCACGTATAGCGACGGGTCAGCCTTGAGGTGCTCCAGAAGCTCGATCACCGGGCGCGGGTCCTTCTTAAACGCCTCGACATGGGCTGTCCAGACCCCGCGCGGGCGGCTTCCCTCGGCCGCCAGACGCCGGACGTGCTCGTTCGGATCGTGCACCCATTCGGCCAACATCTCGAGCATTCGTTTGGTGTAGCGGATCATATACGGCCTGATAGCGAACTCGGCGGTACTGTATTGGGTAAGCTCCTTCATGGCCGCCACCGATTGCTCGAAGTGATCCAGACCGTACTTCTCGATATAGGCCATCAATGCCCAATTCTCAAAACCGCCGACATCGGGAGCGATCTTGCGAAAGACGGCCAGCGTGCGCGCGTAATCATCCGGCAGGAACTCTCTCAGGCAGTCGGCGATGGCTGTGATGCGTTCTTTAAGCTCAAGTTCGAAAAAACCGTCGTTCAACAGCGTTTCGAGAAAGGCGGATTGGTCGAACCGCTTGAAGGCTCGACCAATCCTTTCCGCCAATCGCGTGAGTCGTTCCCGATTCAGATAATCTTTCCAGAGCCCGGATTCCGGGCGGGGGATATCCTCGGTAACCATCCTCTACCGCAGCGACCCGGCCAGTTTGACAAACTCATCGACATCGGCCATCGCCCGCGACACCGCGCGATTCCAGAACTCCTCGGTGGTCAGATCGACTCCGAGATGTTTCTGCGCTACTTCCTCGGTGGTCATGCTGCCGGTATCAGATAATAGCGCCTTGTACTTGTCGGCAAAGACGGCCCCTTCCTCTTTGGCCCGGTCGTAAACGCCGCCGGAGAAGAGGAAGCCGAAAGTGTACGGGAAATTGTAGAACGGCGCGTCGGTGATGTAGAAGTGCAGCTTGGAGCACCAGAAGAGCGGGTGGTAGCCCGATTCATCGAGCAACGGGCCAAACGCCTTTTTCTGCGCCTCGACCATCAACTCCCGCAGGCGTTCCTTGCCAACCACGCCTTTCTCGCGCTCGGCATAGAAGCTGCGGTCGAAAAGGTAGCGCGAGTGGATATCCGTAAACATCGTGTGCGCTCCCTGCAGCTTTTGATCGAGAAGCATCAGCTTCTCCTGCGGGTCGGTCACCTGCGCCAGAGCGGCGTCGGTCACCAGCGTTTCGCTGAAGATGGAGGCGGTTTCGGCCAGGTTCATCGGGTAGCGAGTGGCGAAATACGGCTTCTCCTTGAGCACCCAGCCGTGGTAGGCATGGCCCAGTTCGTGCGCCAGCGTGAGCAGGTTTTCGTAGCTTCCGCCGTAGGTCATGAAGATCCGCCAGAGCTTGCGCGGACCCATGCCGGTACAGAAACCGCCGCCGCGCTTGCCGGCACGGTCTTCCGCCTCGACCCAGCGTTCTTTTAAAGCCATCTTCACAAACTCGGCCATGTCGGTCGAGAACGGCTTTATATTATCGTAGATGAACTCGCCCGCTTCGTCGAACGGATAGAGCTTTTCGGCGGCGCCGCAGGGCGCGAACTGATCGTACCAGCGGAACTTGTCGATCCCGAGCAGCTTCTTTTTCGCCTCGATATACGGCTGGAGTTTGTGCGTTTCGCGGTCGATCACGCCCCACATAGCGTCGAGCGTCTCCTGTTTCATCCGCGCCATCACCAGCGGCTCGTAGAGCGGTGATTCCCAGTCACGCCGCTTATAGAGCGCCAGCCGGAACCCGGCCTGGGCGTTGAGCGTCATCGCCGCCAGATCCTCGCGCGACTCCCACGCCTTGGTCATCTTTTCAAACGCCTGCCGACGGACATCGCGGTTCGCGTCGGACATCTTTGTCGCCAACTGGCCGAGCGAGAGTTCGGTCGTCTTGCCGTCCTCTTCGAAATCGACCCGAAGCCCGCCCGCCATCTTGTCATACAACTGGTTCCAGGCATGGTAGCCATTGACCGCCAGGTCCAGCGCCAGCGACTCCAGCTCGACCGGCATCTTGCTCCTGGCGATATCGCGCAATTCGTTCAGGTAGAACTTGATCGGGGCCACACGCGGCTCGGCGACCAGTTTCTCCCAGGCGGCGTCGGACTGCTTGAGCGAGCGCGCCTCAAGCTCGGTGCGCAGCTTCTGCCACTGCGAATAATAGACATACCCTTCGCTGGTAATAGCGTCGGCGGCGTTGTCGGCCACGTTTGCCGATGCCAGACATTCGGAAAAAGCAATCACCAGCGTGATGTTGGAATAGAGGTCCTGTAGTTTGAGGACAAACTCGGCCCAGGCGTTTAGCGAACCGTCGTCGATTGCCTCCGGCAGGGCGGCGAGCATGTTTTCCGCCTTTTCGAGGTCGCTCTTGACCTGCTCGCGGTGTTTTTTGTAATCTGCGGATTTACTGCCACCGGCAAAGATCGATTCGAGATCCCATGTCGGTGCGGGGGGGATTTTATTGGTCGCCACGATAAGTCTCCTGTGGTTTGAGGGGGCTTGGATATTTAGCGGACAAGATAGGCAAATCGGGCGCGATTATCAAGCGGGGGAGTGTGACAACCTTGGAACATATTTCCGGTCAGAAAAAACGACAGAGATTGTCTGCCGAGCATGAAAGATTCCACAGCGAAACTGTGGGTTACCTGGTTATTTATTCCGTAGTCACTTATTCAATATCTTTATATAATCGGTGAATGCAAACATTCGGTTTCGTTTATGACCTGTTATTTCCGTCAGAATCCCCATGATTACAAAATTCTGAATCAAACCATTACTTGCTTTGGGGGATAATTCAAGTTCTTTGGCAACCAAGCCAGCCGATGCAATCGGTCGTACAAAAAGAACATCCAACAGTTTCTGGGCATTTTTAGTTTTTCTTCCCAGAGTCGGGATTTTGTGCCTTGTAAGATTCTCTTTGAGTGCTAGGATCTCCTGTAATGATTTGACAGCATCAATGGCGGTTGTTTCTACGGCCTGTAAAAAGAAATATATCCAGCCGATCAGATCATTTTTCTCGCGTGCAAAAGTAAGTTTGTCATAATACAACCCCTTGTTTTTTTCAAAGAAATCAGAGGTATACAAAAGCGGTTTATCCAGCAAACCAGCACTTACCAAATATAGTGTAATGAGCAACCGACCTATACGGCCATTACCATCAAGAAACGGGTGTATAGTCTCAAACTGATAATGAGCAATGGCTATTTTTACAAGATGGGGAACGGCAATCTGATCATTATGCAAAAACTTTTCAAGATCAGACATTAGATTATCGACATGCTCGCTTGCCGGCGGCACAAAGACAGCATCGGTTATTGTTGTCCCGCCAATCCAATTCTGGCTTTTTCGGAAATTGCCCGGACTTTTGGTTTTTCCTCGCACATGAGAGAGCAACGTCTTATGAGCGTTTTTAATAAGGCGATTAGAAAGGGGAATCTTTTTGAGCTGATCAAGGGCAAAATTCATTGTTTCTACATACTTCAGCGTCTCCCGCCAGTCGTCCCGATGCTCTGGATTGATATCGAGCTCGTCAGAAAAAGCTTCCTCAATATTTGTTTTTGTTCCCTCAATCCGACTGGATGTTATCGCTTCTTTCATCACATAAGACTGGATGAACAGATTTATATTAGGTACAAATTTTGCAAAAGAGTTGAGTTCACCCAATCGTAGAGAAACAGTTTCGATTCTCTTGAGTAGCTTGGAATCCGACATTTCCCATTCCCGATTGATTTCGGATGGTAAATAATATTTGTATTTATAGCCTTTAAGCCATTTCCCGTAGTTAGATTTGCTTTTATTCATAATATTCTAAAGTAAAATATGAATTTCCTTATTTTACATTAACTGCTAACGGTAAAATATAATATTTTATATTT
>DAOWIC010000053.1 GCA_030641085.1 Calditrichota bacterium | reverse complement strand
GAGATCGCACTGTCATACTACCGGGAGCCGATGCTCTTCGTTACGGTGACCTGCTCCAAGGGAACTTACATTCGCTCTCTGGCCCATGATATCGGCCAGAAAGTCGGCTGCGGCGGTTACCTGTCAAAGCTGAGGCGGACAGCGGTCGGAAATATGACAATCGATTGCGCCCTCACACTGGAGTCGGTGGCGCTGCATCATCAGCAGCAATCGTTATCGGAGCACCTTGTGTCGTATGATAATCTGCTCGGTTTTCCGGCTTTTGTGCTGAGTGAGGAGTTTCAGCCCATGGTTGTCACCGGGCGCGATCTGTCGGCAAAAGACGTGGTTCGGGTCGAAGGCGATTTTGCCCCGGGAGACAGGGTGTTTCTTAAGAGCCTTCAGGGCGATCCGCTGGCGGTCGGCACGGCCGAGGTCCCCGCAAACGCGGTGAGTGAAATTGAAAACGGCACCAGGCTTTTTAGTTATATTAGAGTATTGAATTGAGTGTAACTTTTATCAGAGGCCTTGAAAATTACCGGCCACAATCCGACCGCCCGACGGTTGCTACGATCGGCACATTTGACGGTATCCATCGCGGCCATCAGGCGATTTTGATGCGGGTCGGCGAGGTCAGCCAGGCAACCGGCCACGATGCGGTATTGGTGACGTTTGACCCGCATCCGAGGGTCGTGCTTTCGCCTGAGCAGATACCGCTCTTGCTGACAAGCATCGAGGAGAAGGAGAAGTTCATCCCCGATTTCTTTTCGGGAACGGTGCTGGTTCTGGAGTTTAACGAAAAACTAAAGGACCTGTCGGCTGAGGAATTCGTTAAGAATATTATGGTGCGCACTATCGGGGCCAAAGAGATGATTGTGGGATATGATCACGCGCTCGGTCGTAATCGTGGCGGCAATATCGACGAATTACGGCGCTTGGGCGAATTGTATGGTTTTGGAGTCGAGGTCGTGGGACCAGTGATGAATCAGAAGATGCCGATATCTTCCAGTCGGATTCGTCGGGCGATGCTCGAAAACGACTATGAAGAGGCGATGAGCCTGCTCGGCCATGACTACGCCATTTACGGCACGGTGGAGAAGGGGATCGGACTGGGCCGCCGCATTGGTTACCCGACGGCCAACGTACGATACAGCCTTCGCAAGCTCCTGCCGCCGGAAGGGGTATATGTCTGCTGGGCACAGGTTGCCGGCGAGACAAAGTGCGGCATGATGTTTATTGGCAAAAACTACTTCAACCCCCAGAAACGCGTTTCGGTCGAGGCCCATCTCTTTAACTTTGACAAAGAGATTTACAATGAAGAAATTATCGTCTATCCTACGCGGTTCGTTCGAAGCAACAAGAAGTTTGACTCGACAGCCGCCCTGGTAGAACAAATAAAGAAGGACGAAAAAAACATTTTGGAGATAATCGAAAAGGAGAAACAGAGTGTCTGTAAAGAACGAGAGAAAACCAAAGATCATTGCTGAGAACCGGCTGCACGAAACCGATACCGGTTCGCCCGAGGTACAGGTCGCTGTACTGACGGATCGTATCAGCCACCTGACGGCACATATGAAAGGTCACAAGAAAGACTTCCATACCCGTCTGGGACTTTTGAAGCTCGTTGGTAAACGTCGCCGTCTGCTGGATTACCTGAAGGGGAGCGACATTGAAAGTTATCGCCAGACCATCGAAAATCTTGGCCTCAGGCGATAGAGAAGGAAAAGAATATACATGCCACATAAAGTAGAAATTGAAATCGGCGGTCGTACTCTGACCATCGGAACCGGTCATCTGGCCAAGCAGGCCAATGGCGCTGTCACGGTGCAATATGGCGAGTCTATGGTAATCTCGTCCGTCTGCGCCGACAAAGAACCCAGACTGGGCTTTGACTTTTTCCCGCTCACCGTGGAATATCGTGAGAAGTCCTACGCCGCCGGCAAAATTCCGGGCGGCTTTTTCAAACGCGAAGCGCGGCCGTCGGAAAAGGAAATTCTATCCGCCCGTGCAATCGATCGCCCGATCAGACCGCTCTTTCCCGATGATTTCATGGGCGAAACTCAGTGTATTACCTACGTCGTATCACACGACCAGCAGAATGATACCGATATCCTCGCTATGAACGGCACCGCCGCCGCTCTGGCTATCTCGGATGTTCCGTTCAAAAAGACCATTGCCGGTGTGAAGGTGGGTCGAATTGACGGTCAGTTTGTTATCAATCCGACTATCGAGAACCTGAGTGAAAGCGACATCAACATCACTATGGTTCTCGATAGTCGGATTGATAACAAACTGACCGTCAATTC
>DAOWIC010000149.1 GCA_030641085.1 Calditrichota bacterium | reverse complement strand
TGCCACGACGCGACTTGACATCCCGATACCGTTCGAAGTACCAACATTTATTCTGGAAACCGGTAGCGCTGATGATTACCTCAGTCGGATGCCCCCACGGCTGCAACTTCTGTCCCTGTCCGGCGTTGACTGGTCACCGGGTGTTGCGGCGTTCGCCGGAGCTGGTGGTGCGGGAACTTCTGGAGATCGACGAACCGTATGTCTACATCGGCGATGACAATCTGTTTTTCGATTACAGGCATTCCGGGCGAATCGCCGATCTCGTAAAGCGGGCCGGTTTGAAAAAGCAGTTTTACGTATTGAGTCGCGTCGATGACATAGTCAAACATCCTGACCTGGTCGAGAAATGGGCCAAGATCGGACTCAAGAAGGTATTCCTCGGGCTGGAATCTCCCAGCGATGACGAGATAAAGGCGCTGAATAAAACGGCCACGGTCAGTGAAAACAACCGGGCGATTGAAATCCTGCAGGCAAACGGAGTTGATCCTCTGGGCGCGTTTATTGTCAATCCCGATTATACCACATCCGACTTTGATCGTATTCTTGAGTACATGGATCGAATGAAAATCTTCTATTTCGAGTTTACGATATTGACCCCGTTTCCCGGTACACCGTTCTTTGACGAAGTAAGACACAAGATTGTATCGCATGACACGCGGTTGTTTGACCTGGCCCACAGTCTGTTTCCGACGCGAATGCCGATCGACCGGTTTTACCACGAATTCAGCCGCCTGCACCGACGGGCCGCATCGCCTTTGAGGGCGCTGCGAATCAAGCCCGTTGTTTCGCCGTTTTACCGGCTGGCATATATTCGTCAATCGCCGCAACTGGTGAATCTGTTCCTCTCGGCGCGCCGGGCCTATCGCGAGATTCGTTAGGCCGGAAGATGTTCGAAGAAGTGGGTATCGGCCTGCGAGTCTGATCGAAAAAGGTTGACCCCGCCCGGGAGCGGGGTTTTCTTTTGAGGCAGGGAGTTCACGGTTGTAGACCGCGGAAATTCACGGAAAAGACAGGAGGCTAATCGTGCCCAGCGCGTATAGAGGCAGAAACCGGTATCGGACCTTTCTCAAAGCAGGGCGGATTATAGCCGGGAGGATATCAAAGCAGAAGGGCGTGGTCGGTGTTCTCGGCACCGGATCGATCGGGCGACGTTTTGGCGACAGGTTCTCCGATCTGGACCTGACCGTGTACGCCCGCGACCGGGAAGTCAGGCGCCTTTCGGAGATAATCTCTGTCGGCTGGACCGAATACAAGGGTATGGCGTTCGATATCCCTGTCCTCTCCTATGACAAAGCGCTGCGGGCACGGGTGCCGTCGGCCTTCTGGACCCAGATTGAAAGGTGGCATCAGCAGAATTCTCAGATTCTGTTCGATACCGACGGCCGCGTCTGTCGAATGCTGAAACAGAAGCTGGTATATCCGGAGCGCGAACGGAAAAGATTACTGAAGCATTATCATCAGGATATCCACGAACATCTGGTCTTTTTCCCCGAACTTTGGATCGAACGAGGGCGGCTATACAATGTGATCGACACGCTCACTCATGCTGTCCGCAACATCGTTCTCTGGATCTACGCCAAAAACGGCGTTTTTGAACCATACATGCAAAAATGGCCGTTTTACCACCTGGAAACAGGCGCGGTTCCCGAGCATATTCACCTGAATGTTCTCACCGAAATATACACGGCGCGAATTGAGTCGGTCGATGCGGCGCTGGCCATGAGAGACAAGCTGCTGGCTCTCTGCCGCCAGATAGGCATTCAATGGGAGGTTTACAGCTTCGACGAGGCTCACCAGCGGTGTGTCAGAAACTGGAGCCGGGTCTCCGCGGAGACTGAACGCTTGCTGTCGTGGTGAGCCGCACCAATATGCGACGGCCGGATTGAACGTCGAGTGAACGCAACCTCATCCGTAAACCAGTTTCAATTCCTCGATCTTGCGCCGGATGTTAACCGAGTGCGCACATTGGGCGGTGCATTCGCCGCATGATTCGCAGGCGGTCAGGCCGCGATCAGACGCAATTGAGTCATAGGTCTGGCGAGCAAGTCCAAAATCGGCGTATTGCCGGACGTACATGTGGGTCCGCATCATGGTCGGAACATCCGCCTTGTGAGGACAACTCGCCACACACCGGCGACACTGGCGACAGAACTCCATGCCCAGTTTGATACGATTATCCGATAGGAATCGCTTTTCCTCCTCGGTGTACTCCGGGTTCAGGGCGACCGCCCAGTTTGCGCGCAAATGATCGTAATTGGCGAATCCTGGTACCGAGGTGGCGATATTTTCGTTGTGACAGGCCCATTTTAGCGCGGCTGAATTGATCAGTTCGTTGCTGAACTCACGATGCGTGGCCGGGTTCGGGAAAGCATACCCGCCGGCCTGGGTTTTCATGGCGATAACACCGACCCCCTTTTGGGCCGCGTTTTCGATCGCGCCCATCAGAGCGGTATCATCGGCCATCGTGAAGTTGACAGCGGTGAAGACAACATCGTAGATTTCGGCCGCGACCGTGGCGTTGATTGCAACCGCCATATTGGTATGAGTGGCGGTGCCGATATACCGCGCTTTGCCTTCGGCTTTGATCCGGCTCATCGCTTCCATGATAGCCGGGTCGTGGATCGGGCCGGGGCTGCTGACATCATGAACCAGAAGGATATCAACACGGTCGGTTCGCAGCCGCCTTAGGCAGCCCTCGAGCGTCTTGTACAACAGCGCCTTTGATCGCTCGGGCGAAAGCCCCGCCCGCTGCTCCGGCGTGTGGACTTTGGTCATGATGACAACCTTGTCCCGTACGCCCATCTTGCTGAAGATACTGCCTAGCAACTGCTCGTGACGACCGTTCTGATACCGGGCGTCGGTATCGAAGAGCCGCATTCCGCGATCGACCGCCTCGATAACAAGCCCTGGATCCATACCGGCCCCGGCACCCGCGTTGACCAGTGGCAGTTCGATATCGGTCCGCCCCAGTTTGCGCATTACCGGGACAGTGGCTGCCTTATCGGGATCAGTAGAGCTACTATCGGCCAGCGAGAGACCGGGCGCGACACTTGCCGCGGCGAGACATCCCAGCGAACGGGTTACAAACTTGCGCCGCGAGAGATCATCGTTCGGGTTGCCCATGGCGCCCTCCATATTCTGGATAATGTTATGACATTCACGCTGTGCGCGAGCGACTGGGGGTCGGCTCTACGATGGCCCGCCCTTTAATATCGCCGGATGCGTCCCGGTACGCAAGCTGAAACCAGCGGCCGGTGACTGCGTATATGTAAACCAAGACCCGTCCACCCCAATCAACCGAAAGGATCAGATTATGGCGAAGGTAGTCAATATCGCGCAGAGTTTCGAGAAATTCCACGATACCTATTCTCCGAAAATCGTCGGCGAGCTAAACGGCCAGCATGTCAAACTGGTCCGGCTCGAGGGCGATAAGGTCCCCTGGCATATACATGACACCGAGGATGAAATGTTCTGGGTTCTCGAGGGCACGCTTGA
>DAOWIC010000158.1 GCA_030641085.1 Calditrichota bacterium | reverse complement strand
GGCAATCAGGGACCATCTGTCGCAGGTAGGTCGCTATTTTTCAGACAAATATTAACCGGACTGGTACCGACACATCGGAATAAATGCTAATCCGGGAACCCCGGCGTACTGTCGGTCGTTGTCACTCTGGATAGCCACGAGGCGTTTTCACAAGCGAAGGAGGGCGGTGAATTGCCGTCATTGGGTATCACCCTGCCAATCGTTTCAGAGCGCCGTAGGATGATAAAAAACGGGTTGTCGTCCAAGGACATAGCGTCGGCCTCAATGTGTCGCTGGCAACCGTAAATAAACACCGAGAACTGATTCGCCGGAAACTGGGTCTGCAGAATAAGGAGATAAATTTTAACGTCTATGTCAATTCTGTCAACTGATGACAAATAAAAGGTGCTTGTTTGCGTATTTAGTGTACGCAATCATACCGTAACTTCCTCGTACTGAAAAAGTTGAACAACAGGCGATAAACTGAACAAACCTGTCACCGAAGACAGTCAGTGACCACCGTCAGCTTGCGATTCTGCAGAGCATTGACACCGAGTGACTTTGAACAATATAAGGGAAACAGAAAATGGGAAGCCGCTCAGTCAGTCACAAAGGGGTTAGAGCAATAGTCGGCGGTGTTTCCCCAGTGGACAGCAGAGAGTTAGAAGATGAAGGCCAATTTCAGATCCGGACAGAAATCGTACCCGCATAAGGGACTCATCTCCGTTCTGATGTGGATTGGCCCGGCTGATCCAAAGGAGGCTAATTATGACCAAGGCTGAGCGACTTATCTACCTTGTCAATCTGCTCAGGGAGCGTGGCTCGATGTTTGTCGGTGACATGTCCACCGAATGCGGCGTTTCGCCCCGGACAATTTACCGCGATCTTAGTTCATTGTTGAAGATGAATATTCCCATCTTCTACAAGAACGGCTACCGACTGCAGGACGATGCCAGTATACCATCGATGGAACTGAGTGCCGATGACGCGGAGCTGGTTTTTTACGCGGTGCGCAACAATCCGCTTTCGCAGCACCCGTTTTTCAGAAACAAGTTCCAGGCTATCGAGCAAAAACTCAGAGCCAGAAAAGAGTGGAAAAAGGACAAGGACGGCCAGGATGTGATACTCTTTGACGACACGACCACCAGCGAGCAGTCCGATCAGGCTCCGTTGCTGGCGAATTTCCTGACCGCCCTTTACGACCACCGGAAGGTAAAGGTATCGTTTAGCGAGAGCACTTCGGACCTGCTGGAGTACATACCTATCGCCATCAAGATAATCAATTCCGAGCCGTACTTCGTAATGACCTCCGATGCCGGGTTTTCGGCGTCCGAGATCCCGGTCAGCAGCGTGCACGAAGTGTCCGTCAGCAGGGAGCGGTTCACTCGCCGCCCGATCGAACTGATCAATCGCGAGTCCAGCCGAGACGAAATTACTGTTTGACTAATATCCCGCTCAGTTGTTTATTGATTGAGTGGGCAGGTTATCAATCAAAGAAATATCCAACGCCGGTCTGATCGCCGCGGCCTATACTGTTCTGGCACTCGCTTTTTTGCCGATCTCCTTTGGTGTCTACCAAGTACGGATTGCCGAAGCGCTGACTGTGCTTCCGTTTCTTACCCGCGCCGCCGTTCCAGGGCTGTTCGTGGGCGTGCTTCTGGCCAACATTTTTGGCGGCATGGGCTGGGTTGACATCGTGGTCGGCCCGCTCATTACCCTTGTCGCCGCCATTCTCACGCGTCAGGCGCGCCTGATTCCAACCGGAAAGATGAGCCTCACAATCGCCATCCTGCCGCCGATCCTCATGTGGCTCGGTGGGGCATATCTTCTTACAGGCGCACAGGTCACTCTGCGCACTGTTTTGGGGGCAGTGCTCTCGATCCTTGTTATTGCCATCCTGTCGCCCATGATCTCCAAAGCATCATTTGAAGACCAACCCGGCTCCCGGCTGAACCTGCTCAAGGGCGGTTCGGTTTTACTGTTGGTGCTGGCGGCCTGGCTCATGAACACGGCCACCGGTATATATTTCATCGTCCTTGGGGGCGTGCTAATGCTCGCCACGTTGGCGACGTATGTCATGCTGCTCAATTCACTCAAGGGCGGCTTCAGTACCAATATCCTGATCGCGCCCCTGCCGCCGGTTTTATTGAACGCTTTCGGCGTCTCGATCTATCTGGCGCCGATTCTCGGATTCAACTACTGGTTCAGCGTGCAGATGATTGGACTGGGCCAGCTAATCGCTTGCTATTTGATAGGCTTAACTCTGTTGAAATTACTCGGAAAACGAGAGATTTTTATTTGACAATTATTTAAGCCGGGTTTGCCATATGCTTAGTTACAAGGCTTATAAGCTATATTTACGCAGGAGATTCCATGGAAGCATTAGGAATGATAGAAACCAAGGGGCTGGTTGCACTTATCGAAGCTGCGGATGCGATGGTCAAGGCAGCCAAAGTCCAGTTGGTTGCGTATGAGAAGGTCGGCGGTGGATTTGTGACCGTCATGGTGCGTGGCGATGTCGCGGCCTGCAAGGCTGCCACGGAAGCCGGCGCGGCTGCGGCTCAGAAAATCGGCGAGCTTGTTTCGGTACACGTCATCCCGCGTCCGCACACGAATGTTCACGATGTTTTCCCAACCGCCCTGCCCGAAGAATAAATCAGGTTAATCCCGGGGAGCTTGGTTTCAGGCTCCCCTTTTTGTTGAATAAGTAATCATGGCTGATTCCCTGCAAGATTCAAAAACTGACGACATTGTCCAACTCGTCCTTCAAGAGCTCAATAAAGGCGAGATAAGTACGGTCGTTTCGCCGACGGTCACCAACGGCCAGTCAAAATCGACCGAGGTCTACATGACCGCCCCGGCCGACGGCGTCTGCTGTTTTGCCGGGCTGGACCAGGCGATTGACGCTGCCCGGATGGCCCAGCGGCGGTTTCTGGATATCTCGCTGGAGAAGCGCAAGCAGATTGTCCAGAATATCCGTGTGCGCGCTCTCGAAAACGCCGAGCGGCTCGGAAAGATGGCCGTTACCGAGACCGGGCTGGGGAAGATGCCCGACAAGATGAACAAGATTATCCTCTGCGCCAACAAGACTCCCGGCCCTGAGGATATCCGCCCCGAGGCATTCAGCGGCGACAACGGCCTGACACTGGTCGAAATGGCCCCTTGGGGCGTAATGGGGATTGTCACCCCTTCGACCAACCCGGCCTCGACCGTGCTCAATAACGGAATCTCGGCGATTTCCGCCGGTAACGGCGCGGTTTTCAACCCGCACCCGGCGGCCAAGAATGTCTCGGCCGAAATGGCGCAACTGGTTCACAACGCGATTGTCGAAGCGGGCGGACCGGAAAATCTGGTCACCTATATCTCCGAGCCGACTATCGAGACCGCACAGGCGCTCATGCGCCACAAAAATATCGACCTCGTGCTTGTAACAGGCGGCGGGGGAGTGGTCAAGGAGGCGATGGCCTCCGGCAACCGCGCCATCTGCGCCGGGCCGGGCAACCCGCCGGTGGTTGTCGATGAAACCGCTATCATCTCGCAGGCCGGGCGCGATATTGTTTTGGGCGCGTCGTTTGACAACAATGTCCTGTGTAGCGACGAAAAGGAAATCTTCGTTGTTGACAAGGTTGCCCACAAACTCAAGCGGGAGATGATCGCTAACGGCGCTTTCGAGCTTGAGGGGCATTACATCGATAAACTGACCAAAATCCTGATCGAGTCCGACCCGGACAAATCCGGCTACCGTCATGTCGCCGTCAACCGCAACTTTGTCGGCAAGTCGGCCGAGGACATTCTCAAGCAGATCGATGTCAAGCCGCCGCCGCGCACGCAACTGATCTTTTTCGAAGCCGCCTGGGACCACCCGCTGGTCATGGCCGAGCAGCTCATGCCGGTTATTCCGATGGTGCGCTGCAAGACGGTCGAAGAGGCGATGGAGAGGGCGGTCATTGTCGAGCACCAGTTCAAGCACACTTTTGTTATGCACTCCACTTCGATTATCAACCTGTCGAACATGGCGCAGCTTTGCCGCGGCAATATCTTTGTCAAGAACGGCGCCAATATGGCCGGTCTTGGTCTTGGTGGGGAGGGATACACCACCATGTCAATCGCCGGCACGACCGGTGAGGGCATGACAAAGGCCTCCACATTCACCCGCCCCCGCCGCTGTACCTTAGTAGACTACTTCCGCATCATCTAAATCTACTTGACGTTATAGACGGGGAAGTCTATAATGGGGGGGTAGGATAGAGCGATTTCTAGGAGCGAATCTGTGGCAACAAGCATAATATCGGTGGGCTTCGAATTCC